>JBGTNB010000400.1:0-13054 GCA_041743285.1 Gemmatimonadaceae bacterium | reverse complement strand
CCGCTCGGCGTGTGCGGCGGCGGCCGCTGGCTCGAGATCGGTGCGGTAGGAGACGAGCGAAATGCCCGGGCGATCGGGGCGGAGGCCGAGAACGAGCTGAGCGCGCAAGTGCGCGCCGGCGGCCGGTGCTGGAGCGGTCTCATCGACGAACACGAAGCAACCGTCGACGGGCTCGAACGGCGAGTCTGGCGCGACGCGCGCCCAGACACGCTGCTCGGGGAACTGTATGTAGCACGACGGCGGAGCCGCCAGCTCCCACGATCCTAGCGAGTAATCGGAAGCGGCGAGGAGCTCGAGCGCCTCCGGGGTGAGGACGTACAGCCGCTTGCCGAAGCTCCAGAATTGATAGGCATGGTAGAGCAATTCGGCGTATTCCTCGACGGCGTCTCCCGGCGCGTCCTCGGGGCTGATGTCGCGAAGCGCGGCGCCGACACCGCCGAGCAGGACGAATTGGTCGCGGCGGCGCGTGTCCGATCCTCGGTGCTCCGCCTCTTCGCGGATCGCCGGCCAGGAAGCGGTTTCCAGCGGGTAGAGCAAAGCCTCGTACGGAGTGATGCGGCCGGTCACGTGCTCGGTCGTCAGGCTGAGGGCTCCTCGATGCCGGCGACGGCCCGGAGCGATTTGACGATCTCGTGCAGCCGCACCTCGATCCGCTCCATCTCCCGGCTGGCACCGGCGTCGTCCATGGCGCCGTTGCGCCACTCGACGGCGACCTGGTTGAGCATGCGCACGTTGTACAGTATCTCGTCGGTCGCGCTTCGCAGCGGCAGGTAGCGCCGCCGGTCGGTCATCGCGGCGCGGAACTGATTGCGGATCTCATCCGGCGGCAGCGCTTCGACGTGCTCCACCAGTTCGTCCCGCGTGCCGCCGTAGAACAACCGGCGACCGGGCATGCCGCCTTCGCCGGTCCCCGAACCGGTGAACCAGAGCCGTCCGGCATACTTCGTCCCGTCGTGCCAGAATTGCAGCGCCATCTCGTACCACTGTGCATCGATCTGGATCGAGGGGAGGTCGATGATCTCGTCCCTAACGGTCATAACGATGTCTCAGCAGAGGGGAATCGGCGGTTTCGGCGAGAAACCGCTCGATCGCGCCGAACAGGGCATCGGGCTGTTCGACGTAAGGAACATGGCCGGAGTCTTCCAGGATGACGAGCCGGGCGTCAGGCAGGGCACGGGCCGCCGCCTTGCTCGACGCCAGCGGAATCGGATCCTGCCGCCCGTGAACGATGAGCGTGGGACACTCGACCTTCGGCAGGGAGTCGGCGAGATCGTAGTCACCCAGGCTCTCCCACACCGATTGCTGCACGCGCCCGATAACCCGAAACGGCGTCAGGTTGCTGGCCATGTGCGGATCGGCAAAAAAACCGGCCACGCTCAGCTCGAATGCGCGCTGGCGATAGGCATCAGCGTCTTCGGTCCGCAGTCCCGACGTCGCGAGCTGCTCTCGCATTGCAACGATCTCTCTTGCTCCCTGGCGGCGCGCATACTCCGTGTCATAAATGTCACGGAATGAACGCGAGATCGGCGCAGGATCTATCAGCACCATTCGATCCGGCGCGGAAAATTCCCCGCTAGCCGCCTCGACTGCATAGAACAGCGCGAGCAAGCCGCCCCACGAATAGCCCACGAGCGTGAACGGGGTGATGTCGAATTCTTTCACCACGGCGGCGAGGTCGGCAACGTGAGTTTTCCAGGTTACCGGGTCGCGAGATTCGGTACGCGACCGTCCGCTGCCACGTTGATCGTAGAAAAGCAGCGGCCCGGCATCACCGAGCCGCAGCATTTGCGGGAGCAGATAGTCGTGATGGGCGCCAGGTCCACCGTGCAAGACCACCATGGGCGGCGCATCCGCCGCACCGTAAAGCGCCCAATAAAGGGGGTACGGAGTTGTCCGGGTGCTACCGGACGCGCTAGGCGGCGGTGTTTTGTTCGGCACGGCTACGAAGTGCAAACGAAGGTACGCGTATCATTCCGGAACATCGCTCCGCAGGCCGCTCCGCGCCAGCCGCGTTCAGCGTGGTTTGCGCAATCAGCTCGCTCAGGGCTGAACCCTGCCCGCGGTAGCGGCCACACCGCCGCCCTTGTAGATCACGCCGTCCTTCATCACGAACACCGGTTTGGCCATCGCCGCGATGTCGGCAGTCGGATCCCCGGCTACGGCCACCACGTCGGCGAGCTTGCCGGGGGCGAGAGTGCCGATCCTGTCCTGCCAGCCTAGCAACGCAGCCGCATGGAAGGTCGCCGACCTGATCGCCTGCATCGGGGTCATCCCCCCCCACTCCACCAGGAGGGTGAACTCCCGCGCGTTGGCGCCGTGCGCGCCCACGCCGGCGTCAGTCCCGAAGGCGATCGGCACGTTGTGTCGCACCGCGATCTTGATGGCGTTGCGCATGGCCGTCGCAGCTGCGCGCGCCTTTTCGGCCCGATACCCAGTGAGGGTTCCCGCTTCGGCGGCAAGCTCCACCGCCTCGCCGGCCATGAGGGTCGGAACGAGATAGGTGCCGTGTTGGGCCATCAGTCTCGCGCCTTCCTCGTCAAGGAACGAACCATGCTCGATCGACGCTACGCCCGCACGCGCCGCGATCTTGATACCTTCGGTGCCGTGCGCGTGCGCGGCCACTCGCCGCTCGTCGAGCTTGTGCGTTTCCTGAACCATCGCCTGAAGCTCTTCGAGCGTGTATTGCGTGGTACCTACGGCGTCGCCCTCGGAGAGCACGCCACCTGTCGCGCAGGTCTTGATCACATCGGCACCATATTTCACCTGATAGCGCACCGCCGCGCGAACCTCATCCGGCCCATTTGCAATGCCGGTGCGGACGTCGCCATCCATCAAGCCCGGACGGTAGCCGTTCTCGTCGCAGTGCCCTCCGGTTATCCCGAGCGAATGTGCCGCCGTCTGCATTCGCGGACCTGGGATGTAGCCTCCATCGATTGCCTGGCGAAGTGCGAGATCATCGAACCCACCGGCGCCCAGGTTACGGATGGTGGTGAACCCGGCCATGAGCGTCTTCTCGGCGTTCCTGACCCCAATGATCGCTCCGAACGATGCGAAGTCACGTACCGCCGCTGCGGCACTGCCGGGATCGGCGAGCCCGCGTCCGATGATGTGGGTGTGCATGTCGATCAAGCCCGGCATGAGCGTCGCATCGCCCAGGTCGATTACCGTTGCGCCCGCCGGTATCTGAACCCGGCCCTCCGTACCGACGGCCACAATGCGATTTCCGGTCACTATCACCACGCCGTTCCGCACCGGGGCGGCGCTGCTGCCGTCGATGAGACGGGCGGCGCGAATGACGGTCGTTTGCGGGACGGGCGCCGCAGAGCGCGTGGCCGGGTTCTGCGCCACGGCTGGCGATGCGATGAGCGCGGCGCTCAGCATTGAGCGGAGTGCGGCGTGGAGTAGTGGCATGGTCAGGTGAAAGAGGAAGGTGCCGTCGAACGCAACCTAACGTTCGGTGCGTGCGCGGAGCACCGCGGTCAGGGTGAGTGGCTGGCCAGCACGCCGAACGACCACGCGCACGGTATCGCCAGGTTCCCGGGCTCGCAATGCATCGGTAAACTGATACAGATCGCCGACCGGCAGGCCGCCGAACTCGATCAACACGTCGCCGGCACGAACACCCGCCTGTTCGGCCGGTGAGCCCGGACTCACGCCGGTGAGCCGTACCCCTGGATCCTCGCTGGCGACCATATCGGGGATGGAGCCGAACCAGGCGCCGCTCCCGGAGCCCGGCGATGATGAAACAACGGGTGGAGCCTTGCGCACCGGCGTGAGGCGATCCTGACGGTCGGCGATGCCGCGGGCCACGCGCTCCGCGTATTTCACGACCCGTGCCATGCCATCTATCGAGAGCGTCTCCACATCGTCGGTGGCCCGATGGTACTCGTCATGCAGATCGGTGAACAGGTGCAGCACCGGGATACCCTTCGCGTAGAAAGAGCTGTGGTCCGACGGGCCAAACCCGTCGGCGACCGTACGCAAGTCCATCCTCGGCTCGACGTTGGCGCTATCCACGAGCCCGGCCATCTCTTCCGCGGTGGATATGCCATAGACGATGAGCTTGTCATCTCGCAGCCGCCCAACCATGTCGAAGTTGATCATCGCCACGACGTTCTCGATAGGCACCGGCAGGTGCTCGACGAAGTACTGCGAGCCGAGCAGACCGAGCTCTTCGCCGCTGAAATGGACCAATAGCACCGAGCGTCGCGGTGGATTGGCGGCAAGCAGCCGCGCGAGCTCCAACACCACAGCGCTTCCGGATGCGTTGTCGTCGGCGCCATTTCGGATTGCGTCGCCGGCCTGTGGATCGAGGGCACCGCCACCGGCTCTGCCCAAATGATCGAGATGCGCGCCGATTACCAGGTACTGGTCTCGCAGCAACGGGTCGTGCCCCCGCACGAGAGCGGCCACGTTGCTCGTCGGGAGCTCGGAATCGACCCCCGCGTGGGCCGCCGCCGCCGAGCGAGCGACGAAGTGCTGCTGATATACACTGTCGCACACCATCCCCTGCCCGGCCGAGCCGCATCCCTCAGCATTGTCGAGCAGTACTGGCGTTAGCTCGAGTTGCTGCCAGCGGCGTACGACGTAAGCGGCGGCGCTGTCGTATCCGGCGGTGCCTGTGCCACGGCCGGCAAGCAAATCACTGGCGAGAAAGGTGACGTCGCGGCGAAGGGAGGCCGTATCCGGGGCCGCCGGAACAGGTGCAACGGACCCCGGACGGCAGGCAATCGCAGCGATCAGTGCAGCTACCGTGACCGCGCGGCGGGATGTGGGAACCAGTGATTGGGAGGCGGGCACCGGAATTGGACAGGGGATAACATGATTCGACTGCCGACGTGAATACCAATGTTATTCGCGCAACGTACAGCGACAACTGCGGTCTAAAAATGAGCGCACGCTCGCCGCCCGGCGGTGTAGGATGATCGTATGGAAACGAATGACGGGTTGCGCGAATGTGAGCAAACGCGTTGCCCCAGCGCATCGGCGTCGTCGCTCGTTGCGTGAGAGGAATGGCACTCGAGAAGCGTGGATGATTGAAGTGCTCGGTGGCGGGGCCTCTTTTCTCTTGCCAACGTGATTGGCCTCGAGCCGATGCGCACGTAGTTTGCGGGCCGTCGTTGCGGCACGGCGGGAACGCTCAGCTGGCCGGTCGAACCTGAATCAAGCGCTCACCCATTGCGATTTCTCGCGCCGCGAGTCCGGAGAGTACGGCACACTGGCGTTTCAGGTAACGCCGACATTGTTCGGGAGATAGAGCGAAATGCAGCATGCGGCGTCGTTCGCGCGACACCTTGCGCGACTCGTCTGGATTGTTCGCCACGAATCGCAGGCAATCGAGGCCCAGAAGGCGGCGCTTCGTGAGATGGTGGCTGAATTGGCTGATGCGTCCGTCACGTTGACGGTGCAGTCGTTGCGCCTTACGGCTGATGACACTCAGCTCGCTGACGATGGGATGGGCGTGCACGAGTTGGCGATACGGATGCTCGCACACGGCAGCACACGGCTGTATTTCCCCCAGGCGACTCCTCCTGCGGAGTTGCTGGCGCTCGCAAGACTCATGGCTGAGGATGCGCCTCCGCGCAGCACGGTGGAAACAGTGCGCCACCGTTTGTCGTCGGCGAAGGTCGAACGGATCAATGCTGGCGTCATGGCGCCCAGCACTGGAGAGTTCACCGCATTTCCGGAGCGGGATGGCGAGGATACGGCCATCGTTGCCGCCGCCTCGCGAGCATTGCCTCCGGCACCTACCTCCCGGGTACACCGCGCTCTGCTCGACAGGGCGCGGAAGGAGACTGCCCCGGGGGAGCTCAGCAAGATTTTCGACGAGATCGTGGCGGCGGCCCGCGCCTCGTTCAATCGAGGGGATGTGGACACGCTCGTGGATACGGCGCACGCCGTTCTGGCTATGGAGAAGTACTCCGGACGCCCCGAGCTCGCGCATCGGTTTGGCGACACGCTGCGTCGGCTGCTGTCGCCGGCGGTGCTCAAGGCGATCGTGCAGCTCGTACCCCGGCAGCCCGAGCGTTACAACATCTACCTGGATCTACTGGAGCGCGCCCGGCAGGGTGGCGCCGAGGCGGTAGTCGCACAGCTGGGTGGCGCGACCTCGATCGCCGAGCGGCGGGTATTCTACGATGTGCTCGGAAAGCTGGATCAGGCTGTTCCGTTCCTGGTCAAGATGCTCGCCGATGATCGTTGGTACGTGGTGCGCAACGCGGTAGACCTTCTCGGATCGTTAGGGGATGTGACGGTCGAGCCGTCGGTCGCCAAGGTGATGTCCCACGAGGATGAGCGAGTCCGCCGGGCAGCGGCGATGGCGCTTGCCAAGCTTGGCACTCCGAGCGCGCAACGGGATCTGTACCGGGCAATGCAGGAGGTAGCGGACCCGGTGGGCCACATGGCCGCTATGGCGATGGTGACCGGTGAGGGGGAACGATCAGTGACGGCGCTCGTCGAAGCGCTGGAGCGCGGCTCTGACGAGCAGATGCAGAAGGCGATAGTAATGGCGCTCGGCCGCGTGGGCTCGCCCGAGGCGGTGCAGGCACTCATGCGTGCGGCGCGCGCGTCGGCGGGGTTCTTCGGGCGGCGCCGGGCGATAGACGTTCGGGTCGCCGCGATTCAGGCGTTAGGCGAAGCCGGAACGCCGGAGGCGATGAGCGCGCTTCGCGATCTGACCCACGATCCGGAAAAGCAGGTACGCGGCGCCGCTATCTGGGCGGTGAAGGCGCGCCGGCCGGCGGCCGAGGGCCGTGAATCGGGGACCGAAGCCCGACCCCCGAAGACTACCGGCTCGTGAAGTCCGTTTTGTCGGTGACCTTTTTGCATGTCTCCGCCAGCAGCGTCGCCACACGATCGACGTCGTCGAGACTCACCACTTCGTTAGGTGAGTGCATGTAGCGGTTGGGAACGGAAACCAGCGCCGTCGCCACCCCTTCCTGTGCTATGTGAATGGCGTCGGCATTCGTGGCGGTGTCGCGGCCCGCCGCATGCACGGTATACGGGATGTCGTTTGCCTTGGCCGTGTCGACGAGCATACGGAACACCACCGGTGAGATGAGCGAGCCGCGAGAGATCGCCGGCCCCGACCCCAGCTTGTGGTCGCCGACTTCCTTCTTCTCGATGCCCGGATGGTCGGTTGCGAAAGTGACGTCGACGACGATCGCCATCTTGGGATTCAGGCAGGAGGCGCAGACCAGCGCGCCGCCGCCGTGATAGGCGATCTCCTCCTGGGTGGTCGCCACCGCTACGACTCGCGCCTCGCCCGGTGACTCCGCATAACGCCGAAGCGCTTCGAGTACAATGAAAGCGCCGATCCGGTCGTCGATCGATCGCGAGACGATCCGGCCATTCGGGAATTCGATCGTCCGGGCATCGATCACCCCGGCATCACCCACGGAGAGTCTGAGCTCCGCTTCCTTCCTGTCGACCGCTCCAATGTCCACCCACAGATCGGTAATCTTGCTCGCCTTTTCACGGTCCTCGTTTTTCATCAGGTGAATCGGCTTCTTGCCGATCACTCCGAAAACGTCTCCATCGGCTCCGAGAAATCGAATCCGCTGCGCCACCAGAACCTGTGGATCCCAGCCGCCGATCGGGCCGATGTGGATGTATCCCTCGTCGTCGATGTACTGGACTATCACGCCGATCTCGTCGATATGGCCATCGAGCATGATCGTCGGTGAACCCTCCGGATTGACGACCGCGATGCTGTTTCCGGCTACATCGCCACGCACCTCTGCCGCAAAGCTGCGGGCCTCGTCGCGCCAGACCTTGGCAACGGCGGTCTCGTAGCCCGATGGGCCGGGTGTGTCGAGCAATCTCTTGAGGAAGACAACCGATCGGTCCGTAAGCATGGATGGGAGGCAGGTAAGTAGTCGAGGGATGCTTCAGATGTAAGATAGCGTCATGGGGCAGTCACCGTCCCAACCGGTGGCCGCGCCAAGAGGGGATGGATCATGCGAATTATCGCGGCAAGCGTCAGTGCGCCGTCATTCGGGTGGACGCTTACACGGCCGCTGTGGCCTTCCGCCGGGCGGCTTCGCTCGAGCGCGACGGCCTCGATCCCGTCCGGGCCTCCGCGATACGGTCGGGCGGCCGCTCGCTAGGTTCGGCGGATCGGAAAGAGGATGAACGATGCCAGCATGACGAACAGGCCGATGATGAACCACTGCGCGTTGCCGCTCAGGAAATAATAGACGCCGCCAAATAGAGCCGACGACTCACCGATCGCCCAGGCAACGACAAGCAACGAGCGGTTCCCCGCGTCGGATCGACCCCCGAGGCGCGTGCGGAGTACGAGCAGGAACACGACGGCCAGTACCAGCACAGCCAGCATTACCGTGTACAGCGTATTCAACACGTCAGGCGCCGCGGCCTCCCAGTCGGCCCCTCGCTGTAGGTAATAAGTCACGGCCCCGAACATCAGCACGCCGACCAACAAGGCGATGCGTATGACCGCCAGCGAGCTGTCCGGAGGCGGCGGGCGGCGCGATGGAACGCTCGGATTGGTCAGCGACATTGGTTTCCTAGGGATTGCCTGATGACGCCCATAGGGAATCCCGATAGACTGCCTCTCCCCCGATGAACGTACCGAGAACGCGAGTACCTAGCAGCGAAGAATCGGGCACCGACATGATGTCCCGGTCGAGCACCACGAAATCGGCATATTTCCCCGTCTGGAGCGATCCCATGGCGGCCTCCTGGAAAGCGGCGTACGCGGGCCAGATCGTCATTGAGCGAAGTGCCTCATCGCGGGTCATCTTCTCAGCCGGATACCATCCGCCCTCCGGCCAGTTCTTCGCATCCTGCCGCGTAATGGAAGAATGAAACGAGATGAGCGGATTCACATGCTCGACCGGAAAGTCGCTCCCATTCGGAATGATCACACCGGTGTTCAGCAGCGTTCGCCAGGCATACGCGCCTTTGATGCGCTCCGGGCCGACTCGCTGCTCGGCCCAGTACATGTCGCTCGTCTGGTGGCTGCCCTGCATGGAAGGAATGACATTCATCGCCGCGAAGCGGGGAAAGTCGTCAGGCTGCAGGATCTGCGCGTGCTCCACCCGGAACCGGTGATCCGTCGCCGGCACTTCAGCCAGCGCCTGCTCGAATGCGTCGAGGACGACCTTGTTTCCTCGATCTCCGATGGCGTGCACGTTGAGCTGGAAGCCGTTCTGCAGAGCCCGCACCGCCACCTCGCGGATCCGCTCGGGCGGCACGAGCAATAGCCCGCTGTGAGACGATTCGTCGCTGTACGGTTCAAGTAGCGCCGCGCCGCGTGAGCCTAACGCGCCGTCCGCGCTCAGCTTGATCGCCCGGATCCAAAGCCGCCCATCGTGAAGTGCCTCTTGCGGCCCGCGCTCGAAGTAGTGCGCCAGCGTCGAGTCGGTGCCGCGGATCATGACGTAGTTGCGCAGGCTGTAGTTTCCTTCTCGAGCGAGTTCCTCGTAGACTTCGATGACTTCTCGTCCCACGCCGGCGTCGTGCACGCCGACCAGCCCCCACCGGTTGGCTTCGGCGATCGCCGCCAGAACTGAGGCCCGAAGCTCCTCGCGAGGCGCGGGCGGAATCACGCGGCCCACCAGGGCCATCGCTCCATCGACCAGCACTCCGGAGGGAGAACCGTCCGGCAGTCGCTCGATTCGGCCACCCTCCGGATTCTTAGAGGCGCTCGTCAGGGCTGCCTCACGCATGGCCGCAGCGTTGACGAGCGTGGCGTGTCCGTCCACGCGGGTGAGCACCACCGGGTGATCGGGAACGGCGCGCGACAAGGCTTCATGGCTGGGGAATCGCGTGTCCGGCCAATCGTTCTGATCCCAGCCGCGCCCCAGAATCCACGTGCCGGCCGGCACCTCAGCCGCTCGCCCGAGCACTCGGGCGATCACCGAATCGTACGACTCGGTGCCGACCAGGTCCACGTTGCGGAGCGCCGCGCCCAATCCAGCGAGATGCGCGTGCGCGTCGATCATGCCGGGGATTACCGTGTTTCCCTGCAGGTCCACGAGCTGCGTCACGTCGCCACGGAACTCCATGGCACCCGCGGAATCGCCCACGTAGACCAGACGACCTCCAGCCGACGCAAGAGCGGTCGCGTTGGGCAAGGAATCGTCGACTGTGTAAATACGCCCGTTATAAGCGATCAGATCGGCGGCGCCGGTGACATCGCCGCATGCCAGTGTGCCGAACGCCGCCAGGAAGGCGAATCTGCGAAAAGAGCGGAGGGTCATGGTCCCGATGTTAGCCGTTGGGCTGGCGACGGGGAAGTAACCTCACTTCTCATTCGGCTTGTTCGGCGGCCATCTGAAATGAAAACGACGCACGATCAACGCACCGAGGAGGATCAGCATTCCCAGCGGTATCAGGATTCCTGACGCGGAGATGATCCAGGCCAAGAACCGGATGAAATTGCGCCACGCCTCGCGAAATGAATCGGCAAGAACGCTCTCCCCCGGCGCGCCAACGAGAGGCACCGCCTCGTGGAGGTAGACAACCAGCGTGCTCGTAGCCACCCGACTTCGCAGGAACCGCAGCCTGCCTTCGTAGCGCTCGATCTCTTCCCGAACTCGGGCGAGCTCGCGCTCAACCATCAACACATCTTCCAGCTTGCCGGTTCGCTGCTCCAGCAACTGGGTGAGGCGTGTCTCCAGCCTGCGCGCGTTCGTCAGGCGCGCGGTGAGGTCCACGTACTCCTCGCCGACATCCTGAGTTTCTTCCGTAACGGATTCGACCTTGCCCACCGGCTCCAATCCCTGGATGACCGACGACCAGCGAGGCGCGGGAATCTTGAGCTCGAGCGACGCTGCACGAAGCCGCGCGTCCCCACCTTCGATCGAGCTGCCGGCCACGTAGCCACCGGCGCGCGCCACTAGATCACGGACGGCGGCGATCGCCAACTCGAGAGAATCGACCTCCAGCGAGGCTCGCCCGTTGCGAATCAGCATTGCGGGCGCGGCACTGTCCGCAACCTGAGTCGGTGACGTAGGGGGCTGCGCGGGACTCGGCGCCTGACCGGGTCCTTGCTGGTCTGCTTGCATGAGGCCCTTGGCCTCGCCGGCTGCCGCATCGCGTTCGGCACTCTCGCCGACCGCCCTTTGAGGAGTGGACGTCAGGGCGGAGGATCCGCCGCCGTCGCAGGCCAGCGCGCCCGAGCCGACGATCGCGAGGACGAGCAACCTCAGCTGTCGCATGGAGTTTCGCCTTTTTTTGAGTTTTAACCCGATCATCACGTGTCGCGAAAAGAGACGTTCTCGCGCTCAGGATCTGCACAATCGCACCATTCCACGTTCGCTTTGTCCCTATCCCTCGCTCCCTCTTTAGACGGCGGGGAGAGGTTTGGTGGCCTTTGGGGTAATCGAAATCACAGTATGATTGGCGCCACGTCAACGTTTCAGGAGGGTGCTTTGCGTCCTACCGCGATCATTCTTGCCGCTGCCATGGCTTTCGGATCGTGCCTCACTCATGCACAGCAGCCGGAGGGCTCGGCTTTACGATCAGCGCCGATCACCGACGTTTCGTACACGGTACGGTACGATAGCGACGCGGCCACCGAAGGCGCGGTCAAGGTGGCGATGCGGTTCAGCACTCCGGGCAACGTCCCGGTAATCCTGTCGCTCCCCGCGTGGACACCGGGCGCCTACGAGCTGACCTACTTCGCGCGGTGGGTTCAGAACTTCTCCGCTTCCGGTGGTGGCAAGCCTCTGGAGTGGGACAAGGTGGACCACGACAGCTGGCGGGTCCGGCCTAACGGTGCAACGTCGGTCACCGTCGCCTTCGACTTCGTCGGGGACTCGCTGGACAACGCAATGACGTGGCGCCGTCCCGATTTCCTGATGCTCAATGGGACGAACGTCTTTCTCTATCCGGAAGGACTCGATTTCGGGTGGCCGGCCACCGTGCAGGTGCAGACCGAACCGGCATGGAAGGTGGCCACCGGCATGACCGAGCGCGCGACGCGTGTGTTCACCGCACCTAACTACCACGATCTGGTCGACATGCCCTTTTTCATCGGCGCGTTCGACTTGGATTCGGCCCGAGTGAGCGACAGTTGGGTGCGGCTGGCATCGTACCCGGCTGGCGGAGTGGCCGGCGCGGATCGCCAGGCGATCTGGAACACGCTGCGTAAGACGATCCCTCCGCAGGTGAGGGTCTTTGGCGATACTCCGTGGGACACCTACACCATGCTGCTCATCTCCGACTCCACATATGGAGGGGGAAGTGGATTGGAGCATCAGAACTCCCACGTGGACATCGTGTTCGCGGGTGCCGTGGCGCACCCTCTGCTCCAGGGGCTGTACGCGCACGAGCTCTTTCATGCCTGGAACGTCAAGCGGCTGCGGCCGGCCGACCTGGTACCGTACCGGTACGATGGTGAACAGCCGACCGAACTGCTCTGGATGGCCGAGGGAATCACCGACTATTATGCCGACCTTTCCCTGGTGCGCGGCGGAGTGCTCGACTCGTCAGGCTTCCTGCTCACGACTTCGGGCAAGATCGGTGAGGTGAGCCAGGCTCCGCCGGTGGCGCTCGAGGACGCTTCGCTGTCGACGTGGATCCACCCCGTCGATGGCACGGGCTACATCTACTATCCGAAAGGCTCCCTGGCCGGCTTCATGCTCGACATCATGATTCGTGACGCGAGTGAGAACCGCGCCTCACTCGATGACGTCATGCGCCAGCTCTACCGGGAGACCTACGGGCAGGGTGGCCGCGGATTCACCGAGCAGCAGTTCTGGCAAGCCGCCTCGCGAGCGGCGGGCGGCAGATCGTTTGCGGATTTCGAGCGAAGGTTCATCGATGGACGCGAGCCTTTTCCATGGACGGAAGTGCTTCCGCTGGCGGGAATGCGCTTCGTCGTCGACACGATTCGAGAGCCCAGGCTTGGAGTGAATTCCATCGGGACCGCTGATGGCGTCGTGGTGACGTCGGTTCAGCCGGGGAGCGCGGCGGCGGAGGCCGGAGTTCAGCCGGGCGACATTCTCGTCTCGGTAGGTGACATCCGGGTCGAGGATCAGGACTTCGGCGAGCGCTTCCGGGCCAGGTTTCAGAACCAGGACGG
>JBGTNB010000399.1:0-8615 GCA_041743285.1 Gemmatimonadaceae bacterium | reverse complement strand
CGGTGAGCGGCGGAGTGCGCGCCGAAACGGTGGCCGGCGGCCTTGTGCGCCCCTGGGCGCTCGAGTTCCTGCCTGATGGGCGCATGCTGGTGACCGAGCGTCCGGGCCGGCTGCGCATCGTCGCAACCGATGGCACTCTGTCGGAGCCGATCGCCGGAGTGCCGGATGTCGCCGCAGAGGGGCAGGGCGGACTGCTCGATGTCGCGCTGGACCCGAACTTTGCCGAGAACCGGCTCATCTATCTATCGTTTTCCGAGCCGGGCGAAGGGGGGACGGCGAGCACTGCCGTTGCCCGGGGCCGGTTAGGCGAAGGCAGGCTCGAGAATGTCCAGGTGATTTATCGGCAGACGCCGAAGGTGCGCAGCCGTGGGCACTATGGATCGCGTATCGTCTTCAGGGGCGATGGGACGTTGTTCATCACGCAGGGCGACCGCCAGAATCAGCGGTCGCTGGTCCAGGACCTGACTACCGGCATTGGCAAAATCGTGCGCATCAATGCCGACGGGTCGACGCCGCCGGACAACCCGCTCGTCGGACGCAACGACGCGCTGGCGGAGATCTGGTCGTACGGTCATCGCAATCTTCAGGGTGCCACTCTGCACCCGCAGACTGGACAACTCTGGACCGTGGAGCATGGGGCGCGGGGCGGCGATGAGCTGAACCATCCGGAGGCTGGAAAAAACTACGGTTGGCCGGTGATCACGTACGGCGTCGACTACTCGGGCGCGTCAATAGGCGAAGGCCGGTCGAAGGAAGGCATGGAGCAGCCTGTCTACTACTGGGACCCGGTAATCGCGCCATCGGGAATGGTCTTCTACACCGGCAGTGCCTATCCGGGATGGCAGGGCAGCCTCTTCATCGGGTCAATGCAGCCGGGATTGCTCGTCAGGCTAAAACTGGAGAACGGCCGTGTGACGAGCGAGGAGCGGTACCTGGGCGATCTTGGCGAGCGCATCCGCGATGTGCAGCAGGGACCCGACGGGCTGCTCTATCTGGTAACGGACAATCAGGAAGGGCGAATATTGCGCGTGGTGCCTGCGGGCTCGCGGTGAGCGCCGCCGGCTGTGCACCGGTACCCTAACCACGACGGGTACCGGGCACGCCCTTCCGGTCAGTACGTGCGGCGGTCCGAAGAAGTATCCCGGTGCCTTGATTCGGCATCGTGATGATCGCCGGTCACGCGATCCCATGCATCCTTCACCGAGTCCTTGATCTCTTCCCATGTGGACTTGTTCGTGCCGCGATGCTCGTACTTGTCCCATCCGCCACGCAGGTCGTTCTCCGCCTCGTTCCAGCTGCGGCCGCCTGACTTGCTCGCGTTCTCATATCCATACCGGTAACCCGGCTTGTGGAAATCGAATCCGCGGTCGGCGCGCGCGTACGGACGCGACTGATAATTCTCCTGCCACCACCGCTCCTCCGAATTCCAGTCGCCGGAGGCTCCGCGTGCGCTCCCACTCGTGCCGGTGGTACCGCGCTCGTTGAAGTTGGCCATTTATCCCTCCTTGTTCGAGAATTTGGTGGTTCAACTTGCTAGTGTAGGTGGGCATCATCGGTGCCAGAACTTCGGCCAGCGCGCGTGCAGATTACGCTTTCACCCGTTAGCTGCGCTTGAGCCGTCGGTTCGCTCGCCCAGCACGTGGCGCGGCCGGCCATCGCCGATTCCTGACGCTCCGGTCAGCCCGTTTCGAGGAGGGTGAATCAGGCCTGCGCCGAATCCACAGAACCGCCGGCGGAAGCCGGTTACGGTGAGGATCGTGGCTAGGTGGCGTTAGGTTCGCGCCGATGGGTACTAGCGTGCCAGCGGATCCGGGCGAAGCTGGAACTTCATGACCTTGCTGGTGGTGCCCTTGCCGCCTTCCATGTGAAACGGCGCTCGGGTGCTTATCGTGGTCCATAGCCCGCGTCCCTTCCAGCCGGAATCCGGATCGTCGATCCGGCCGTCCATCCACTTGGTGTAGAACCCGAGCGGGTAGGGAACGCGCAGCACCACCCACTTCCCGTCCTTGAGCGCCAGCAGCCCCTCTGATGCGTTGCCTGTGTTGATAGGCACGTTATCGCCGAGCCCGAAGGTATTGAACTGATCGACCCACGTGTAGTAGCTCGCCTCGGCGCTGCCGGAAGTGGATACGCCGCCGATCTGCGGCAGCGGCTCCACGTAGAACGTCCACCCTTCCGGACAGTGCTGTCCGGTTGCCGCCGGCCCGTTGAGAGGACCCCTGCACTTGCGTCTGTCGAAGCTGGCCATGTGGCCGCTGGCGAGCGCCGCCCAGGCGACGCCGTCGCGGTCGATATCCATACCGCGCGGAGAGAACCCATTTACCGGGGCACCGCTATCGTCGACAGGGAGCTCGTAGACTTCGATGAGGGCAGTCTCCGTCGGATTCGTGCCCGGGACGAGCCTCATGACTGCGCCGGGATATCCTAACGAAGAGCCCCATACCGAGCCATCGGGCGCCGGAGCCACCGCGTAGAAGCCGTAGGTGACCCGCTTGTCCCGGGCCGGATCGACCGGTTCGTTCGGCTCCACGTAATCATCCCGCTCCCCATTGCCGTTCGTGTCGATGATCAGCGGCGTCCAACCCTGCGAAGCTGCCTCATCGCCCGTCTCATCGAACATCTTCGTGTTCAACCAGCCGATCACCGCTCCTCCTCCGCTCGTCCACAGCGTGTTGTCGGCATCTTCGGCAAACATGAGATGATGGGTGCTGAAGCAGGTGCTGATGTGCGTCAGGCGCTCGGTCCTCGGATCGTACACTGCCAGGTGCCGGCCGGCGCGTGCCACCGGAAACGCCTTCGCCGAGGGATGGTTCGACCCTTCCTTGCAGAAGTCGGGATTGTCCGGAGGCCTGACGGCGGAAGTGATCCAGACCCGGCCCTCTCCATCGAACATCGGATTGTGCACGTTCGCCTTGCTCGTCCAGATCGCCTCGCTGCCCCAGTATGGCGAAGGCTCCGGCATGTTAGGCCCCGACGCCGGACGCGTTTCAGGATCGCGCACCGTCAGCGGCACGCGGCTCGCCACATGCCGCTTTGGGTCGACTACCGGCAGGTAGTCCGCGCTTGCCTCTAGAGCGCCGTAGACCGGTCCATTGGCGTTGACCGTCGGATCGCGCCGGTCGGTGGACACCACGTCGTGCAGGTAGGCTTTCGGGTCGGCCCAGTCCCACTGCGTTATGACGACATTTCGCTCGATGCCTTGCGGACGCGGCGGAGCCGGCGGGATGGCGCCGGCGGCAATGCGATCGGTCCAGTCGGCGAACATCGCCAGCGTTCGCTCCCGGCCTAACCGGCCCACCGCTCCGCTCATACCCCCACCGGCCTGGCCGGACTGGATTCGCCGGTGCCACGCCGCCGCGCTGTTTTCGAAACTACCTAACGCGGCGGGAATCTCGCGCGTCGACTTGGCACCGAGCTGGTGGCAGGCGGTACAGCCGCCGGATTTGATGCTTCGAAGGAACTCCGCTTGGTGCTCGACACCAGTCGCAATGCCGTTGCCCTCGGGCCCAGTGCCCGGAAACTCGCTCGCCGGGGGCACACGGAGCAGCGACCACCAGTAACCGGCCGGGTAGTACTCGGCCGCCGCGCGCTCATTTGGCGCCGCGACGGCCACGAGATCGAGCCGGTTCCCGGGCGCGGACCGAGCCGCCGGGGAATCGGTCAATCCGTATCCGCGAACCCAAACATCGTAGTTGGCCGCCGGAAGGTCGGGGATGAGATAGCGTCCCTGATCATCGGTGACGACGATGCGCACGAACTTGGTAGGCAGGTCGTTCGTTTCGGCGATGACCCACACGCCGGCCTCGGGACCGCTCGGCCCGGTCACGACACCCGCGATGTCGTCGTCATCGATCGAAATCGACCCGCTTTCCGGCGTGTCGACGTTGTTGCGGGCAACACATGCCGCGGTCAGAGCGGTGCACGCCACCGCCAGAATCCCAATGGCTCGAGCTGAAACTCTCATCCTGCCTCCTCCCTTTGTTCGCGGCATGCGTTTCCCAGATCGCCGGCAGGCAGACCGCAGCAGTGCCGTGAGGTGCATCGAGGTCAGTATGCAGAAAGGCATCCGTGCGCGGCAAGGAAAGCGGGAAATTTCTTACAGCAGCAGCGCCTCGATCCTGTTGGCCTGCACAATCGAATCGTGAGGCGACCATGCAAAGACAGTGAACCGCCCATCCTGCGAGGCGACCATCGCAATCGCGTCGCGCTGATCGTGCACGAACTGCGCGGCCGAAAGATGCCGGGTTCCGCCGAATTGCGATGGCGCAATGATGAATGGCCTGCTGCCGAGAATCGGCTCGGTCACGCTGATCCTGTCGACCGCGGCGCTACCCTCGCGCCGGCCAAGCTTCGCGCCGACTGCGAGCAGATCGTGACGTTCGTTCATAATGGTCGCCCCATCGACGGCGGTAAGTCCGCCAATACCGTCGATTACCTTCGACACCGCGTCGCTCCATTCGGCGGTCGCGCGGTCTTGCTCAGGCTGCTCCAGCAGATCGCCCAGCGTCGAGAACGGTGGAGAGACCGCATAGCTCACCGGCCCCACGATCGATGCGCGCCATTTGTCAGATCCTGTCGGCACGATGATCAACGCTCCACCGTGTCCATGTTCCCTGATCGAGATGGCCAGTTGAACGAATTCATTCAGCGAGGATACCCATGCGTCCGGCGCCTCCTTGCCGAGGAATGCACTAAGGAACGCGGGATAGTTCGGCGAGCTGGCGTGGAGCTCATCCACGACCCTGAGCTCGTTGCCGCGTATCACGGCGATGTTCCCGAACTTGCCGAACGCCGCGCCGCGGCGATATTTCATAACGAGCAGCCCTGGCTCCACCACCTCGAGAATGAAGCATAGATCGGGGACGACGCGCGTAGCTCCCCATACGCGCAGTTCGCCATCCTGCCGCCAGACGGCGAGGTGAATGCCGCGCCGTTCGACGGCAGGCGCCAGCCTCGTCAGGGAATCCGGGGTGAGCGGCAGCGAGTATTCGAATCGCAATGGCTTGCCCGAATGTTCGGGCGGCGCCAACGCGAGCGAGATGCGCGTGGTTCGCCCTTCCTCGCGCCGCAGACTCGCCCAGAATGCCGCATCGACTATAGCCGCAACGGCGTCAGGATCCGGTGGCGGTGCGGCACTCGCTGGATCTTCCGATGTGCCGGCCAGCAGACGCTCGAAGAACTTCGAGACGGCGGAAGCGGCAGCCGCCGCCGTCGAGTAGCCTTGCTCGCTCACGAGATGGCTCTCACGTATGGCCCGTTCCCTTACGACTGTTTCGAGTCTGGCTTGGAAGTTGATTCATCGGTTCGTTCGAGCGAAGCGATCGGCTCTCCGCCGCGTAACCGGGCCCGCAACGGTGGATTGGGCAGACTCGCCACCTTGGCACCTCATGCGCAAGTCTCAGCGCACCATCGACGTTGGGGAATCTTCGAAGCTGGGGAACGGTAGTCGCCGCCGAACGATTGATTACGAGCGCGGGAGACTCGGAATCCCTGATCCCGACCCCCGACCCCCGACCCTCAACCCCCGACAACTGCGTCGGTGCCAGATACGGAATTTGGGCCGGTTCGCGTTCGGATCGCGAACCAATCCCGTTCCAGCCAGAGGTTCAGATGATTCCGTTTTCAGTGCTGGACCTTGCTCCGATAGTGCAGGGAAGCGACGCGGCGCAGGCGTTCCACAATTCGCTTGACCTCGCCCAGCATGCAGAGCGGTGGGGCTACCACCGGTTCTGGCTGGCCGAGCACCACAGCATCCCCAGTGTCGCTAGTGCGGCAACGGCAGTGGTGATTGCGCATGTGGCCGCCGGTACCTCCACGATTCGAGTGGGTGCCGGTGGTGTAATGCTCCCCAATCATCCGCCGCTGATCATCGCCGAGCAGTTCGGAACGCTTGCGTCGCTTCATCCGGGACGAATTGATCTGGGGCTCGGGCGCGCCCCTGGCTCCGATCAGAGTACGGCGCGCGCGCTCCGGCGTCCGCCCAGTGCCGGCGATTCCTTTCCACAGGACGTGTTGGAATTGATGGCCTATTTCCGTAAAGCGGAGCCGGGTCAGGTGGTACGCGCGGTCCCCGGCGAGGGGCTCGACGTTCCTATCTGGATCCTCGGCTCGAGCCTGTTCGGGGCGCAACTTGCCGCCGCGTTAGGGCTGCCCTTCTCGTTTGCGTCGCACTTTGCGCCCGCACTGCTCGATCAGGCGCTCCACGTTTACCGCTCGCGATTCCGCCCATCGGTGCGGCTCGACAGGCCACAGGTGATGCTGGGCGTCAACGTATTCGCTGCCGATACCGACGAAGAGGCGGGGCTGCTGTTGACCTCGCTGCAGCAGGCATTCGTGAACCTGCGCCGCGGGCAACCTACGCCGCTGGCTCCCCCGGTCGAGGGCTTTGCCAAGCAACTCGCGCCGTTCGAGCGCGCGATGCTCGACGAGATGCTCGCCTATACCGTAGTCGGAACGCCGAGCCGCGTCAGGCAGGGACTCCAGGCAGTGATCGACCGGACCGGCGCCGACGAGCTGATGATCACGTCGCAGATACATGACCACTCGGCACGCTTGCGTTCGTACGAGATGACCGCCGAGATACGGAGTTCGCTCGCGGTGACTGTAGGGCAGGCCGATTAGCGCAAGCGCTTCGCGCCGCCCTCACTCGCCTCCGGCGGCGCGAAGGAGTGCCAGAACCACCGGCCGGGCGCCGTCGATGATGAACTGTACGCCTATCACCGTGAGCAGCAGGCCCATTATCCGAGTCATCACGTTCAGCCCTGTCTGACCGAAGTGCAGAACGAGTCGCGGCGCAGCGGCCAGCGCGGCGAACACGATGGCGAGTACGACAAGGATGGTGCCGAACAGTACGACCAGGTGCGGACCGGTCGTCGCACTCCCGGTCAACACCATGACCGTCGTTATGGATCCTGGTCCCACGATCAGCGGTATTCCGAGCGGGGTTATCGCGATGTCCTCCTTCTGAAGCGCCTCTTCCTCCTCTTCGGGAGTCGCCTTCACACGAGACTGCTTGGCCTGCAGCATGTCCATCCCGATGCCGAAGAGGATGATTCCGCCCGCAATACGAAACGCCTCGAGCGTGATTCCGAACAATTGAAAGAGCGCGCCGCCGAGGATGGCGAAGAAGTACAGTACGATGGCACCGGTCAGGATGGCGGTTCTCAGCGTGCGCAACTGATGCGCTCGCGTGTACCCCGCGGTGAGCGCCAGGTAGAGTGGGGCGACACTCAGCGGGTTGAGAAGCGCAAGTAGTGAGGAGAAGCAGAGCAGGGCGAAAGCGCCCAGCGCTTCGAGATTCATCGTGGCGGCGGCGAGTATTCCATTATACGACAAGGATGCTCGCCGCCGCCCCTTACCGCGAGCGCAGTCAGCTTGATTCTTCGCTTCAGGCGCATCCGCGCACTGGCTATGCGGCACGTCTGAGCGGTGAATCTGTGCGCGGCCGGGACGGCGCGTCCCGGACCCGGACAGAGCGTCGATGGTCGCAACCGCTGCGGGAACACGTAAGTCATTGTACGGGAGTAATCTAGGCGCGAGTCGGGTTCGGCATGCTTCTTTCCCTCAGGTGACCGATGTTCGTCGCCGCCTCATAGCGCAGCCGCTGGATCGTTCCCTTGTCAGCACTCATGATCACTCTGTACTCGGATATCCGATCCGCGTTGCGTCAGCTACGTAAGCGGCCCGGCTCGACCCTCGTTTCAGCACTGGCGCTGGCAGCGGGGATAGGGGCGGCCACGGCGATCTTCACCGTGGCCGACGCCACCCTGCTCCGCCCGCTTCCCTATCCACAGCCTGACGAGCTGGTGCGGATCTGGGAGATGACGCCCGAGCGACAGGATGCCCCCTCGGCTGAGCCGACCTTTCTCGACTTCCAGGGCCGCACACAAGCTTTCGCCGGCATGGCGGCGATGCGGGTCGACCATCCGAGCTTGACCGGTGCAGGGGAGCCGGAGAGACTTGACGCGGCGGCTGTATCGGCGACGCTGTTCCCCCTGCTCGGGTCGCAGCCGGCGCTCGGACGCTCCTTTACAGACGCGGATGAATCAGCTGGTGCCCCAGCGCCGGTGGCGATACTGAGCGATGGACTCTGGCGGCGCCGGTTCGGGGCCGATTCGTCGGTGATCGGGCGAACGATCATCCTCGACGGCGAGCCGCACAGCGTCATCGGAGTGCTGAAGAGCGATTTCCAGTTCGCGCCGTCGATCGATCTGTGGCTCCCGCTCGGCGCCGATCCGGGAGGTGAGCGTGACAACCGCTGGCTCGATCTGCTAGGCAGGCTCAAATCGGGCGTGACACATCGTCAGGCAGCTGCCGACATGGAGCGCATAGCCGGCGAGCTGGCCGCTGAGCACCCCCGGTCCAACGCCGGATGGGGCGTACGCCTGGCTTCGCTCTCCGATTGGGTGTACGGCGCGAACTACCGGCGATCGGTCTGGGTGCTGTTCGGAGCGGTGGGTTGTTTGCTGCTGCTCGCGTGCGCCAACGTCGCCAACCTTCTCGTTGCGCGGTCCATCGCCCGGGAAGGGGAGATCGGTATCCGCGCCGCACTGGGAGCAAGTCGCAGCCGCATCGTTCGCCTGCTGTTCACCGAAAGCGTCGTGCTGGCGATACTG
>JBGTNB010000398.1:0-4266 GCA_041743285.1 Gemmatimonadaceae bacterium | reverse complement strand
GCCGGAGCCCTCCTCGGCGGGGCGCTGCTGCTGCTCGCGGGTTGGCGGACCGACCTTGCCGGGCTGGCGCTGCTTGCGCTGCTGGTCGTCCTCTCCCTGACGAGGAAAACCACCGCTCGCCCCCGGTAGGCCACTCGCCGGTGAACGAGGTCAGAATAGTTCACCTTGCGCCTCGCGGGTCCCGCCTGCCCACCGGCCTGATTCGTCCCCACATCGTATAGAAGAACAGCAGAATGCCGGCGATCTGGGCGAAACCGAGAAGCACTGCCGACCAATAGCGGCGCACCAAAGTGTGCATGCTTGATGGCCGTCAGCGTGACGGGACCGCGACGACGGTCAGCAGGAAAATGCCCCCCTCTTTCGTATTGACGCTGTGGGTGATGCCGCCATCGAGCGCCAGCAGGGCGCCCTTCGGCAACGCCCACGTCCTGCCCCCCGCTTCGAACTCGACTTCACCATCAATCACGTGCACGGTGATGGGTCCGTCTGCCTTGTGCGGCTTGAGCGTGCCGTCCGCATTGAGCGCCACCATCGTCACTCGCAAAGGTCCGTCTTTCACGAGCGTCCGGCCAACGCGCGCGGATCCAGAGCCTAATTGCGCGCGAATTTCCTCCATCTCCTCCTCGAGCGAGAACAACAGCGCGGGAGCGGAGATGGTGTGCCTGACGGGTGACATGACGTCCTCCTCTTAAAAGCGGTTTCCGTCTGGGGTACCCTCGCGCCGATGAGCCAGCAAGACCCGATTACTGGAACCGACGCGCTGTCTCGACCGGCGATTAGCGGGCGGGAGTCGAACCCCCGAAAAGTCTGGCGGCGGTGACCACGCAACGAAGTGTACTCGGTCAGCGCAGCTGGAATGGCCGGACCGTCCAATCGGTCGGCGTACCCCAGCCCCCGTATCAATCGTCTCCCCATGACAGGTGTCAGAGTTCTGTGTACTGGTCGCCCCCTGCCACCGCCCAATTGTATGTTCAGTTGGCCGCGACATCTCCCCCTCAGTAGGACGCTGCCTCGATGAGACGTTTCCGCCATGTGCGTACCGTCGCCCTCGTTCTCGCGCTCCCCGCATTGGCCGGCGCATTCATGCTTCAGTCGCGCGAGACACGCGACAGCGTTCGGCTTTTCAGCCAGGTATTCGATCTCGTAGCGACCACGTTCGTGGATACCGTCGGAGCCGGCGAACTGTACGAACGGGCCGCTCGCGGGCTGCTCGAGCAGATCAACGACCCTTACGCAGCGCTGTATTCGCCCGCGCAGCTAAAGGAGTTCACCGCGTCCACTGGTGGGCGGTACGGTGGAATCGGCATGCTCGTAGAAGACCAGGAAGGGCGCACGGTCGTCAGCCGGATCTTCCCGAATACGCCGGCGGCCGAGGCGGGTGTGATGGAAGGGGACCGGATCGTCGGTGTCGATTCGTTGAGCACGGCCGGCATGCGCATGGCGGAGATCACCGAGCGGCTCAAGGGCGTTCCCGGCACGGTTGTTCAGGTGGCCTTCTCGCGGCCGAAGGTTGTCGCACCAATCGAGATGCGCCTGACGAGGGCGATAATCCGGATACCGGCCGTTCCGTATGCCATCATGCTCGAAGGGCAGATCGGTTACGTGCCGCTCAATCAGTTCAATGAGACCGCGGCCGCCGAGGTGCGCACCGCGGTTGCTCGGCTGCAGGCTGAAGGTGCGCGCGGATTCGTCCTCGACCTCCGCGGCAACGGCGGCGGCATCGTCGATCAGGCGCTGCGAATCAGCGAGCTTTTCCTCCAGCCTGGACAGGAGATCATGAGCACGCGAGGGCGCGCCAAACCGGAACGGTTCTTTTCACGCGACCGGCCGCTCGTTGCCACAACGCCACTGGTTGTTCTTACGGACGGCGGCACCGCATCGGCCAGCGAGATCGTTGCTGGCGCTTTGCAAGACCACGATCGCGCGCTCGTCGTCGGCACCACTTCGTTCGGGAAGGGGCTCGAGCAGTCGCTCTACCGCCTCGACGGCGGCTACGCTCTCAAGCTGACCACCGCCAAGTGGTTCACCCCGAGCGGGCGCTCGATCCACCGCGATCGGGTGCTTGTGGATGGGCGCCTTGTCGACGTGGTGCCCGACTCGCTCGAGAGCGACAGCGTCAAGCGGCTGCGGCCGGAATTCCGATCCGATGCCGGGCGCACTGTATATGGTGGGGGAGCCATCACGCCGGACGTGATCGTACGTCCCGACACGTTGACGACCTACGAGCAGCAGTTCCTGCGTGCTCTAACGCCAAACCTGCAGCAAGTGAATATCTCACTGTACAAGTACGCGTTTGAGCTCAAGGACGAGGTCACACCCGACTTCAAATCGACCGCGGCGTGGCGCGATGAGCTCTATCGGCGTCTTACACGGGATGCGGGCGTGGAGCTGGACCGTGGGATCTACGACGCCTCGGCGTCCTACGTGAACGAACTGCTCGAGAATCGTGTTGCACGATTCGCGTACGGCGATTCCACGGCTCGGCGACGTCAGGTGACGCATGATGCACAGTTGCGGCGCGCGCTGGCAATCCTTCGCACGGGCCGGTCCCAGCGGGAACTGTTTACAGTGGCTCGCGGGCAATAGCGGTAGGCAATCGGGAAGCGGGGACCGTGGGCGTGGCGACAGTGCAGTGCGCTACGGCTCCTGGACCTCGTTGTTTTTTCGGCCTGGAAATCGCAGTCTCTCTCTCAGGACGAGATTGCCCACCCAGAATCCCTACTGACGATTGCCATGCCGAATTCCCGCACCGATCAGCAGCGTGACATCCCAGTCGAAACAGAGAAGAAGCTCGACGACCTGCACGATCTGATCGAGGGCATCGAGGTCGCGATGATGACGACGCGGCGCGCCGATGGCTCTCTCGTCTCTCGTCCGATGAAGACCCAGGCTCGCGACGCGTTCGCCGACCTCTGGTTCGTGACGAACATCGAGACACACAAGCTCGACGAGTTGGCGCGCGATCCTCACGTGAACGTCGCATACTACAATCCAAAATCCAAGGAATGGGTGTCGGCGAGCGGTGCCGTGCGCGTGTCGCAGGATCGTGGTTTGATTCGCCGGCTCTACGATCGGAGCTGGAAGATCTGGTTTCCCGATGAAGGCCCGGGACGTGACGGCGAGCCCGACGATCCGCGCATCGCCGTGCTGAGTGTCGATACCCACTCCGTCATGTACATGAAGGTAGACAAGCCCAAACCGCTGGTGCTCTACGAGCTGGCGAAGAGCTACGTCACCGGCGAGCATCCCACCATCGGTGAGCCGAAGAAGCTGAGCGATCGCGATCTCGGCACACGTTAGGTAGTCCGGGTGCGCCTCACGGCGCAAAGACCGCCCGGACGGTCACGCCTCCGCCGCTGGGAAAAAAGGTGAGTCGTTGGCGGAAGGACGGTAACTCCCGCCAACGTTCGCCACCCATCGCCGCGCCGAGCAGCGCGCCTCCAACAGCTCCCCCCGCTCCGAACCCTGCCGCTAGCTCCCCGCGCGTGTAGCAGATGAAGCGTTCTTCGGAGCAACTCTCTCCGAGCGACAGACCAAGCACTACGCCAAGGAGCAATCCTATCCCTGCTCCCTTCACCGCGTAGGAGTTTCGCCGCCCTGGGGCCTCGCTGACCCAAAGCCGCTCCACGTCGCTCAACGAAAGAGCCATCGACTCGGCGCCCACCGTCAACGTCATCGAGTAGCCTACTCTCACCGCTGTTCCGACGTGCCGGCGTTGTCGCCACTGAGGCGGTGAGGATCGCGCGAAGCCGCTGGTGACCTGGACAAGCACGCGCTGGCCGGCGGTCAACGTGTCCTGCTGGCCTGACGAGGGAGTGGGAGCGAGAAGCAGCATGGCCACCATTCCTGTCGACAACCATGCTGGCGTCATGAGACCTCCACGCTCGAGCGGCTGGACGACAACGTTGTTACGGTCACCAAAGCAATCATGCGCCGTGCCGACGACAGCCGCCAGAGCCGACGGTGCTGCCGCCGTTTCTGAATGCCAGACCCTATTGGGCCGGAAAGTTTTTCCGGTGGAGCATGCGCGCAACACCTATGACAAGAATTGTGGTACGTCGCTGACACGTTTCGTCGCAACACATATGAAGTCCAACCCTAGCAAGTACTTGTACTACGTCTTCCCGGGGTACGTGCCTTGCTCCGGTCGAGTCCGCTCTCCTTGAAAAGGATCCCCTAAACCACTCTCGAGGTGTTTGGATGAAGAGCGTAACAAAGATGGGTGTAGTAGCTGCCGCTGCCTTGGCGGCGGCAGCTTGTCAGCAG
>JBGTNB010000397.1:0-3683 GCA_041743285.1 Gemmatimonadaceae bacterium | reverse complement strand
GATCGCGATCGACTCCGGAAAACCATCGGCGCCGCTGCAGTCGTGGGATATCGCAAGCAGGTCGACTGGCTGGAGGGAGCGGCCATGGATCTGCTCGCGCTCGCGGCGCTCGCCGAGGCGCGGACTAACTCATGGAAGCGCTCGCCGGGTGACGCGCTGCGAGGGCTTCAGGACAGCCAGGAATCGCTCGCGAAGAGCACTGGGTTTCATGTCGCCTGAGCCCGGCCCCTCGTCGCTGACGAATGGCGAGCGTGGCCTGACCCCGCGTGCCCGTCGGCTGCTCGCGTCAGGTCGGTCGCGGTGCCGTCGACTACACGAGTCATGAGCTACCGCGACGCGACGCTCATTTTGTTTGACCGCCAAGGCCGCATCCACGGCAACGGGGTGAGTTCCAACATGACGAATCCGAAGAGTACGGCGGTGGAACGTCCTGAGGGCACTCGCGAGCATTGGCATCGTGGGCGCCTACACCGAGAAGACGGGCCGGCCATCGAGTTCGCCGGGACCGCGCTGCGGCTCCGACTGCCCTTCGGCGACCTGCGGCTTGCCGGGCCAGCCGACCTATGGTTTCGCCGTGGCCGGCTCCACCGAGAGGGTGAGCCTGCGGTAAGGGATGCGAAGGGCTCGGCGCTCTGGTTCACCGACGGGCGCGTCCACCGCGAGGGCGGTCCCGCCGTGGAAGACGTCGATGACGAGGGCACGAACCTATGGTGGTTTCGGGAGGGCACGCACCACCGCGACGACGGGCCGGCGTTCGTTCACGACGGGCTCGGGACCGAGTGGAGCGCGCCCGAATCCGATCTGGCGCTCGCCGGTAAGACGGAGATCTGGGTCCTGGAAGGCAAGCTGCACCGCGACGGTGGTCCGGCAGTCACCGACTCCGAAGGCAGCCAACGCTGGTACCGCCAGGGCAAGCTACATCGAGAGGACGGCCCGGCGATCATCAACGATCCCGCGGCCACTGCCGGCGTCGATGAGCCGGCAGAAGCTTGGTACCTGAACGGCCGCCCCGTCGCAGATGGTCGCGAGGTAGCACGAGAGTAGGAGCCGGATGGCTCCTACGCCGCGCGTAGGCCGGGCCCCACAGGGACGACCGGCTTACTCCAGACGGACGCCGCCGGTGAGGTCACCGAGTGCCAAGAGGAACGCGTCCCACGTCGCGCTCGATTCCGAGAAGCCACCGTCTGGGTAGGCCATGTAGCCCGAACTGCGACAACGGCGGCCGCCTACCACGATCTCTATCTCCCAGCCGTAGCCATCCGTCGCCATGTCCTTGGGCTGGTAGTTGGCGGCCCACGACCAGACGTCAAGATGATCAAATCGCCTCCACAGCTTCTTCCACGCCGCGGGCGTGGGCTCCACCAGTTCTTGCGTGATCTCGCCGTGCCACCCTCGTCGGTCGATCGTCAACTGCCTGCCGTCAAAGCTCATACTGAACCCGGAACCGAGACCCGATCCCGCCCCCACGTCGAATAGCTCGGGTTTGCCGTCGCCGGGAATACGCCAGCCCCGTTGTTCGGCGTAGACGCGGCGGTGCGCGGGAGAGGCGAACCACAGCGTCTCCTTGGTCTCCGCGTCGGGGTCGAGATCCGCGAGCACTCCCTCGTCGATCGAGATCCCGCTCGGGTCAAGGCAGCGGATAACGCCGCCCTCGCCCGCGAGGAGGGGTGACGGGTTCTCGGAGTTACGATCCAGCGCCCCGAGAAAATCGAGTGGCTTTACGGGCGAGGGAGTTCGTGACTCGAGCTCCGGCTCGGACACCCACTCTGCAGCGGGCCGGTAGCTCACGGCGACAAGACGCGGATCCTCGACTTCGATCCGCACAGAGCGGAGCTCCCAGGGCTGCCCGCCTACGCTTGTCGGAGCCCTTCTCAAGTCACGCACGTGCCAGGAGGAGGGGAGCTTGCGCGGATATGTCTGCACGTCACGTCGCCAGTGGGCGAACTCCCCGCCGAAGCGCTCGAGCAGTACGTCCACCCGCCATTCACGCTCATCGAAGAGCTGCGCCCCCCGGTCGCGTTGCTCCCACGTCTTGACCGGCGCTCCGGCTACCAGGAACGCGCTCTCGGTCACCTCCCTCGCTAGGCCGAGCGCGAGCTTGGCCATGTCCCAGGAGCAGCTAAGGAGATCGTCCCACTTGAGTTCTACGAACGCGAGCGGCAGGGCGCCTTCGCCCTCGAGTGTCAGGTCGACCCTGCCCACGCCGGGCCAGTCGGGGAGCCCCAGCGTGTGCTGCCGGCCTACCGAGACCCATCCTTCTCCGGCATAGCGCTCGAGCGAGGACCCCAGAGCACCTTCGAAGAACCTCTCGTTAAGCCCCTCCGACGGGATCACCTCGAGTTCGGCCGCAGCCACCTGAATGGCTCGGTCGAAAGCGTCGAGCATGCCGTTGAGGTCGTCGGCGCCGTCCATCATCTGACGCTATCCCACCGCGGCGCCCGAGGCGTCGTGGGGGAGCCGTCGAGCTTCGGCTCTCTTGGGCGCACCGGATGCTGTAAGTGCTCGCGCGCTTATCGCCCGCGGCTCGCTCTGGTGACGCCGCCCGATGACCATGCCCACTCTCGGGGGAGGCGTACGATCCCGAGCGCTCGATCATTGAGGGCGGCGACCCGGGCGCGACCCCGGAGATGGGCCGGCAGTCGCCGACGGCACGCCCGTATGCTGAAGCGGCGGGCTACCGCTTCACGCGGGGCGTTTGTGCGCTGGACGATCAGCTGCGCTTCGCAGCGCAGCGAGGGCGCGTTTCCTAACGGCAGGGTCCTGGGCCAGCTCTCGGCCGCGCTCCAAGCCGCGAAGGACGCCGGAAAGCGGCTCCGCAAAGCGCTCGTGGCTGTCCGATCTGTCGCCCTCGCATGTCATCGCTCAGATGCAGGGTAGAGGAGATTCGACGTGGGTTACATACTCCTACCGGCATAAAGGAGAACAGGCGTGACGGCAAGAACGACAAGCCCCGAGGCGATCATGGGAGACACGCTCGCAGGCCGACTACGAGCGCTCGGCACACGCGGTGTCCTCGTTCAGATGGCGCGACGTGGCCAGATCATCGAACTCCGCTGCGAGATGCCGAAGTGCTATTGCCACAAGGGCCGGGGCTATTTCCAGCCGAGATCCACTCCTCTGCCGGCTTGGGCACCCTCGCCGGACCACTACCCCACGCTCAAGGCTGATGGTGGACATCTTGTCGCCTGGAACGTCCGGCTCTCGCACGTGCTCTGCAACCGAGAGGACTATGGCTGGCGTATGAGGATCCGACGGATGCTTGAGAAAGGGATGTCACTCGACGAGATCGCCGAGAACCTCAACCACAAGGGGATACGAAGACCACATGGGAGCGCCACGTGGTCAGCCACCAGTGTGCGGAAAGCGTTTGTCTCTTAGGGTCCATCCCCGATCCTTACCGGCATAGGTCCTTAGGAGCCGCGCTCGACGCGGCCGCTTGGGCCCCGCCCGGGTCGGGCCGATGTGCGCTGGACCGAAGGGCGTCATCGCATGCGCGGCACGACCTCGCCGTCGATCCTCACCGGAAGACGTAACGAAAGCGCGTGCCGTTGCAGAACGGGCGGAGCTTGCCGCCCAGCGAGGATCCGTGTGACCTGTTCTCGCCGCTGGGGACGTAGGCGACGTCGGCCTTCCAGCCGCGCGGGTCGGTTCCGCGCACGAGCGCCCGAGACCTGCCGTTTGCA
>JBGTNB010000396.1:0-28745 GCA_041743285.1 Gemmatimonadaceae bacterium | reverse complement strand
AACGTCCGGCGCGCCATCCCCGTCAATCCCGCGTAATGCATGGGAAAGAAAGTCAGGTTCATTCCGATGAAGGTGAGCCAGAAGTGCACCTTGCCCAACCCCTCGTGCAACAGCCGGCCGGTAATCTTCGGAAAGTAGTAGTAGATGCCGGCGAAGATGCCCATCATCGAGCCGCCGAACATCACGTAATGAAAGTGCGCGACGATGAAGTAGGAATCGGTCTGCTGCAGGTCGGCCGGAGGCGAGGAATGCATCACGCCCGAGATGCCTCCAATCGTGAACAGCGCTATCAGCCCGACGGCGAACAGCATCGCCGTCGTGAAGCGCAGCGAGCCCCCCCACAGCGTGCCCATCCAGTTGAAGATCTTCACCCCGGTGGGGATGGCGATCAGCATCGTCGTCACGCCGAACACCGCGTCGGCGATCGGTCCCATGCCCACGGCGAACATGTGGTGCGCCCAGACTCCGAAGCCAAGGAAGGCAATCAGAATCAGCGAATAAACCATCACCGGATAGCCGAACAACGGCTTGCGGGAGAACGTCGGCAGTACCTCGGACACCAGACCGAACGCCGGCAGAATCAGGATGTAGACCTCGGGGTGCCCGAACAGCCAGAACAGATGCTGCCAGAGCAGGGGATCCGCGCCCGCCGCCACGGTATAGAAGTTCGTGCCGAAGAACCGGTCGAACTGGAGAAAGGTCAGCGCAACCGTAATGATCGGAAAGGCGAGGATGAGCAGGAACTGCGTGACGAACGACGCCCAGGTGAAGATCGGCATGCGCATGAAGTGCATGCCTGGCGCGCGCATGTTGATGATGGTCGTGACGAAGTTGAACGCCGCGGCCAGCGATGAGATGCCGAGTATCTGCAGGCCCAGCACCCAATAGTCGATGTTAGGTCCAGGGGCGTACGCGCGTGTGGTGAGTGGTGCGTACCCGAACCAGCCGCCGTCAGGCGCGGCGCCGACCAGCCACGAGAAGTTCATGAGCAGGCCGCCGGCGAGGAACACCCAGTAGCTGAATGCATTCAACCGCGGGAATGCTACGTCGCGAGCGCCTATCTGAAGCGGGATCAGGTAGTTGAAGAATGCGGCCGACAACGGCATGACACCAAGAAAGATCATCGTCGTGCCGTGCATCGTGAACAACTGGTTGTATACGTCGGCGGAGATGAAGCCGGCATTGGGGGACCGCAGCTGCCAGCGGATCAATCCGGCCTCGATGCCGCCGATGAAAAACCAGACCAGCGCCGTGTACAGATAGAGTTGGCCGATTCTCTTGTGATCGACGGTAGTCAGCCAGCTCCAGAGGCCGCTCTCCTGCTTCGAGTAGGAGGAGCTGGCATAGGGCGGCGCGGCAACAGTCGTAGCCATTCAGGGGTCTCCAGTCACTTCAGGGACAGCAGATACGCCGCAAGATCGGCGATCTGTTGATCGTCGTAGGCCGCCATGGCGTTAGGAAGCCCCGGCGCCATCGGGGGCATGCCCTGGCCTTGCGGAGAATTCATCGCTTTGAGCGATGGAGCATCCTTGATCCATCGCGTCAGGTGCTCGAAATCGTTGGGATAGAGCCCGGCGGCAATCGTGGTGCGGCTGCCGACGTGCGTCAGATTCGGTCCAATGATGCCGGGTGAGACACCCTGGACTGTGTGGCAGGCGATACACGGGCTGGCCCGATAGAGCTCCGCGCCGCGGGCAGCATCGCCTTCAGTCGCCGTGAATTCCATTGGCGGCAGCGGCGTGCTCGGCCGGATGTGCGGCAACTGAGAAAACTCGGCGATCGATTGAAACGCACGCGGAAGCCCCGGCGCGCCCGCCTGCTCGGCCGGAGCTGCTTGTGCAGCCGTGTCGGCGGGTGCAGCCGCCGCCGCGGCGACGGTTACCGGGCCGCGCGCCTGATGCGCCAGCCATTCATCGAATTCGTCAGGCGGAACCGTGAACACCCGGAATCGCATGTTCGCGTGCGACGAGCCGCAATACTCCGCACAGAATCCGTTCCAGGCCATCGTCGGCGTGGAATCCGTCGTGAACACGATGTAGTTCGTCCGGTTGGTGATGAGATCGCGCTTTCCGGCAAGCTGCGGAATCCAGAACGAATGAAGAACGTCGGCCGAGCGCAGCGCGAAGTTCACCGTGCGGTTCGTGGGCAGATACAATTCGTTGGCCGTTACCGCGCCGCTCTCCGGATATCGGAACTCCCACCACCACTGATGCCCAATGACTTCTATCTGCAAGGCATCGGCGGGCGCGTTTTGCTGGGTCTTGAAGATCGTTCGTACGGTCGGCACGGCAATGAATGCCAACACCAACGCTGGAATCAACGTCCAGGTGATCTCGAGCGCCGTGTTGCCGTGGGTCTGCTTCGGCTCGGGCTGACCGGGGCGGTGCCGGTAGCGAACTATCACATACAGCAAGCCGAGCGTGACCAGCACGAAGACGACCACTCCACCGGCGAGGAGTATATCCCATAGCGCATCGATGTCGCGCCCGAGATCGGTGTGCGGCGTGAGGGTAGTGTTCGGAACTTCTGAAGAGCACGCGGCGAGAAAAATGCTCGCCGCGGCTGTCAGCGCAGCGAGTGCAGCTCTTCGCCGCGAAGGGTGTGGCGGCATCCCGAATCCTTAACCAGGGTACGGAGCGCGGATGCAAGACATGCACCCGGAGGGCCTACTGCGAAACCGCGTGCAAGGTAGCAGAATGATCCTTGAGAGGGAATTGGGCTTGAGGCAGCTGGAAGGGAGCCACGCCGACTGGAATCCCTGTGGGGGCCCCGCGAATCTGCCTCTCGCACACGAGCGGCTGGCGGACTCACTTTCTCCAGGGAAGGCGGATCACTCGAGCTCTTCCTCTTCGACCCCCTCTTTTACGCCATACTCCTCATAGACCTTCCGCTCGGCGATCTCCAGCGCGTTGCGCAGGCCGCCGATCGCCTCGCGCAGATTGTTGACCCGCACCCGGTCGCCGCCCCCGCGCGTCGATACGAGGTACAGGCCGGTGACCTGGTCGGACAGCAAGCCATAGTGCCCCTTGAGAAGCTCGGCGAGCGGAGTGGATGCGCGCTTGAGCTGCTGCGAGAATGTCTGGAGTGGTTGTCCCGCTCGCAACGCCATCGCCATCTTCTCGACGATGCCGTGCAATGCCTGCAGCATGAGGGTCGCGTCCTGCAGCGTCTGGAGCCTCTGGGCCCCTGCTCCGGTGAGGTTCGGCCGAACCATCCGGCTAGGTCCGCCGGAGCACCGTCATCGACGCGGGATCGAGAAGCTGATCGAGTTGCTGGCGCGTTAGGAGCCCGCGCGCGATCACGACATCGTAAACGCTGGCGTCGGTCTCCAGCGCTTCCTTCGCCACTTCGGTGGACGCTTCGTATCCGAGGACGGGAAGCAGTGCGGTGACGACGCCTATCGAGTTCTCGACGAACCAGCGCATGCGGTCGGGATTCGCCGTTATGCCATCGACGCAGCGTTCGCGCAGCACCGTGCAGGCGGCGATCATCGCCTGAAAGTTGGCGAGTAGCCGGAACGCGATCACCGGCTCGAATGCGTTCAGCTGGAACTGGCCGGCTTCGGCGGCCATCGTCACCGTCACGTCACCGCCTATCACATAGAAGCAGACCTGGTTGACCGCCTCGGGAATGACCGGATTTACCTTGCCTGGCATGATCGAGCTCCCCGGCTGCATCGCCGGGAGATTGATTTCATTGAACCCGGCGCGCGGCCCCGAGCTCAGCAGCCGAAGATCGTTGCAGATCTTGCTCAATTTGACGGCGCATCGTTTGAGAACGCCCGAAAGCTGAACGAACACACCGGTGTCGGCGGTCGCCTCGACCAGGTCCGGAGCCGTCACGAACTCCAGCCCGGTGACGGCGCCGAGGTGTCGCCGCACGATCTCGACGTATCCGGCCGGCGCGGTGATCCCGGTGCCAATCGCCGTCGCTCCCATGTTGATCTCGCGGAGCAGCGCCTGCGCCTCCCCCAGCCTATCGACGTCCTCGAGAATGGTAATGCCGTAGGCGGTGAATTCCTGGCCTAACGTCATGGGCACCGCATCCTGCAACTGCGTGCGCCCCATCTTTATCATCGACTCGAATTCGCGTCCCTTCGCGAGAAACGATGCGGCGAGAGGCCTCATCGCCGCGCGCAGATCATCGATCGCCTGATGCAGCGCGAGCTTGATCGCCGTCGGATACACGTCGTTGGTAGACTGCGACATGTTGACATGACTATTCGGGTGCACCGCCTTGTAGTCGCCACGCTTTCGGCCGAGTAGTTCCAGTGCGCGATTGGCGATTACCTCGTTCGCGTTCATGTTCGTCGAGGTTCCGGCCCCCCCCTGAATCATGTCCACCAGAAAATGTTCGTGATGGCGGCCTGCTCGAATCTCCTTCGCTGCCTGCACGATCGCATCGCCCACCTCACGCGGCAGGTTGCCCTGTTCAAGGTTGGCCAGTGCCGCCGCCTCCTTCACGGTTGCCAGCGCATTGATGAGCGTCGGAAATTCCCGCAGAGGAACTCCGCTGATCGGGAAGTTCTCGAGAGCGCGGAGGGTTTGCACGCCGTAGAGTGCGGTGTCGGGCACCTCCCGTTCTCCGAGCAGGTCCCGCTCCGGCCGCGTCGCGCCACCGCTGAATCCAAGGGTGCGTCCGCGACGAACGAGCGTGGCGTCGGCAGCGCGCAGGCGTTCTGAGATCGACCGCGCCGCGCGCGCGACGAGCGCTGCATATGCCTGCGGGCGCTCGTGAATGAGCGTTTGGAGGTCCGTACCGGAGAGCGTTGCGAGGGTGGTGGGCTCGAGCGCCCTGCCCGAGGTGCCATGGCGGGAGTCATCTAGCAGAATTCCTTCGCCGATCACCTGGCCGGCGTCGAGCGTAGCGAGCCGCTCTATCTGTCCCTCACGCCCCTTCTCGATTGCGACGCTGCCATGGATGATGATGCCGAACATCGAGCGCTGGTCGCCCTCCGAGAACAGCAAGTCATTCGCATCGTATTCGGTGGTCGACATCCTGCGCGCCAGATGCCAGAGATTGTCATCGGGGATTCCCGAGAAGAACTGGAATTGGCGGAGCTCGCTGCTGGACAGGGGGGTTGCGGTCATGGCAAGAAGGTAGGGAAGGACGGTGCGGGTGGCGAGGGGGTGGGAACCGCGAAGGAAACAGGTGTCAGTGGATCGGCACGCGGTTTCACCTCCTGGAAGCCCGCTCCAAGAGTCGATGGTTCAGCGACGACGACCAGTCTAACGAATCTGTACCATAGCATCTGTGATCCCGCTTGCAACGCGGGGAATTCGACTGCAAGTTGAGCCGCCGATTGGCAAAGCGCACATTGCTCGGCGTTGGATCTCGAGAGTCCACGAAGTGGACGACGTGCTTCTGTCAAGCAATGAGTGAATCCAAAGATTCCATAGAACTGCGAACCGCAGATTACGCAGATTACGCAGATGGATCCGAGGCTGCCGCTGTTGTCTTTTAGTCTTGTTGTCTCATTCGACCACGCGCCTGGATCAATCACCTAGCGATTCAATCTGCGTAATCGGCGAAATCTGCGGTTCTTGCCGTTGCGGTTCTAGCATTCATTAGCTTCGGCTGAATTTCGCACGTTGGGCCCAAGGCTGAGTTGTTGCTGTCTTTCTTGGGCTCGCATTACAGGATCGTCCGTCCGCGTCAGCCGCCTAGAGAATGACTCTGTGAATCTGCGGTCGCGCATGTCGGACTCAGGCAACCAGGTCTCGCTGTACGGGCGCGACCCCAGACTTTTCCATTCCATTCAGAACGACTTCAAGGAGACGAGCGATGGAACGGCGTGACTTTCTCAGACGGGGGGCAGCGGGACTGGCGGTGGCCGCGGCTGCGCCGTTAGGTAACGCGGCGAACGCGCAGGCCGGCCCCCTACGAACCCCGTCGCCGGCGGCCGGTCCGGTCGTTATCGCCTCGGCCAACGGGGAGCGCGGGGTCAAACGGGCTTACGATATGCTCATCGGTCAGTCGGATCCGCTCGACGCGATCATCGCCGGAGTCAACATTCAGGAACTCGATCCGGAAGACCAGTCGGTCGGTTTGGGTGGGCTGCCCAACGAGCATGGCGTCGTCCAACTCGACGCAAGCTGCATGCACGGGCCAACGCGACGTGCCGGTGCCGTCGCCGCGTTGGAGGGGATTGCCACCCCTTCGCTCGTCGCCAAAGCGGTGATGGACTACACCGATCACATCATTCTCGTCGGCGAGGGCGCAAAGAAGTTCGCGCTGGCGATGGGCTTCACCGAGCAGAATCTACTCACGGAAAAGTCGCGTCAGGATTGGCTGCGCTGGAAGGCAAGGCAGAATCCCGGTGACAACTGGCTCGACCACGACGATGATGTGCGCATCAAGTTCACTTCGGGCACGATCAACATGAACGCGGTGACAGCGACGGGCGCCATCGCATCGGTGACGACCACCAGCGGGCTTTCCTGGAAGCTCCCAGGGCGCATTGGCGACAGCCCGATAATCGGCGCGGGGCAGTACTGCGACAATACAGTCGGCGCCGCCGGTTCGACTGGACGGGGCGAGGCGAACATCAAAGTCTGCGGCGCATTTCTCACCGTCGAGTTCATGCGCCAAGGACTGGCACCTCGTGAGGCATGTCTCAAAACTCTCGAGCGCGTCGTAGCCATGACCGAGCAGAGGCTGCTCGATGCGAGGCAGCGTCCGACCTTCGATCTGCAGTTCTATGCGTTAGCGAAGGATGGGCGCTACGGTTCCGCGGCCCTGTACGAGGGTTCCCGGTTCGCGGTAGCGGATAGCGCCGGCGTCCGAGTCGAGGAATGCGGCTATCTATTGCGTCGCGGGTGAAATAAGCGTATCCGCGCGGCGGCTTTCCAGGAAACTGCCGCGCCACTCTGCAGCGACCTTACGCGCCCGCCGGTATTGCCTGTGTGTACGGCGGCGTAAGGGGACGGGGCGTCGCGCCGCCAAGCATCGATGAGGGGCCCGGATCGGCGGCGCCCCGCTCCAGCGTGAAAGTTGCCACCAACGCGGTCAGCCGGCGAGACGATTCCGCCAGCGCCGATGCTGCGGCGGCGATCTCCTGAGTGCTGGCGCTTTGCTGCTCGCTCCCCGCTGCCACCTGCTCCATGGCAGCAGCGAAGCTCTCCGTGCCACGTGACATGGACTCGAGCCGCGCGGTGATTTCACCAACATGTTGGCTGGAATCCCGCGCCGATCGCTCCAGCGTCTCCACCCAGTCCTGCGACTCAGCCATCGCGCGCTCAACTTGCGAGAATGACTCGCCCGCCTCGCGAGTGGCGCGCCTGACGCCGCTCACTGTCTCGAGCGTGCGGCGGCTCGAGCGGCGCGACTCGTCGACTCGCATTAGTACCGTGTTGACCAGGGTCTCAGTTCGCTCGGCTGCTTCGTTGGAGCTCGCCGCCAACTTCCGGATCTCGTTGGCTACGACGGCGAAGCCTTCGCCTTGAACGCCGGCCCGCGCCGCTTCCATGGAAGCGTTGAGAGCGAGCAGCTTACTCTGCCGCGCGATCTTTCGAACGAGCGATACGAATGCGCGGATCTGCTCGGATGCCTCGGCAAGGGTGTCCGACGCCGCCGCGGTGCTCTGTGCCTCGTTGGAGAGAAGCTCCAGAGCCCGCGCGCTTTCGTCGAGTCGGGACCGGTTTGCGCGCGCGAGCTGGCGCATGTGGGTGGTTCGTTCGACGCCCGCATTGGCCTGCAAATTGGCGCGCTCGGAGATTCGCAGCAGCCCTGCCGCCGCCTCGGCCGTCTCCTGAATGGTTCGCGCCATGTCGGCGGATTGCTCGCTCAGTTCGCTCGACGTGTGCGCCATCTGCGAGGCAGCCGCGGACATCTGCTCGGTGCCGGCGGTGATCTCTGCACTCATCGCCGCGCCTTCGTTGGCTGAATCGCGAATGGTCGTGACCAGCCGGCGGAGATCGCTGATCATTTCCCCGACGCCGCGTGCCAGCCTTGCGACTTCATCGTTTTCCGTCGAGTGGACCCGCACCGTAACCGTGAGATCCCCCGTCGCTACCCGCTCGGCGGCGGTAGCCAGCGTCTTCGCGGGATCGGTAACCCGCCGCGCGACGTGCCTCCCTACGAAGCCTAACGCAAATGTCATCAGCGCAATCAAACCGGCCGACGCGCCGAGGATCGCCAGGCGGGCCTCGGCAAGCGGCGCCAGCGCCAGGTGCTCTCCCAGGTAGGCAACCACCCGCCACCGTCCATCGGCCGCCGGCGCCGAAGCTGACCAGTAGATCAGGGAGTCGCTTCCCATGAATTCACGCACCAGTACACTGGTGGCGGCATCTTCGATCGACAGGCCGGTGATTGGGAGGAGCCGCTCTCCGCGCACCGAGCCGGCAATCACTCCCCCGTCCTCGTTGAGCAACGCAACCTCCACACCCGACCCCTCTGCCGCGCGCGCGAGCTCGAAATCGAGATCCTTTACACCGAACACGACTTTTATGACTCCGAGCGCCTGACTAGCTTCTTTTCGCCGCACAGTGCCGGCGATTGACACGCTGACTCTCTCGGCCGATTCGTCAAGCGATGCGGTCGGGTCGGTCACACCGGCACTCAATGCATCTACCCACCATTGCTCATCGCGCTGGACGAAATCGGATGTGAGGCCGCTCGTCACCGCGTTCAATCCGGCGTCGTCGGTGACCAGCACTTCGGCTATGTCGGCAATGGGCAGCAACTCGAGCAGATACTCGCGCGTCCGCGGAGCCACGGCGAGCGATCGCTCGTTCTTGAAGCGCGACTCCAGGTCGGCGATGGGAACCCTCGCCAACTCGAGCTCGCGTGCCCTCGCCGCGCCCTGCAGAGCCGCATCCACCACCACCGGCGCGCTACCCAGCATTCGCACGCTCCTGGTGCGGTCGGTGAGCGTACGGTCGACCAGCGACGCTGAGCGTTGTGCCACATCGAAGAGCTGCGTGGAGAGTTGCCGGTGCAAGGCACGCTCGATCCACGCGTAACTCCCCCAGGCGAGTCCCGCGACGAGCAGCAACGACGCGGTGCCGAGCCAGATCACCAGCCGCCGGCGCAGCGAGTCGTGCTTCTCGTCGAATCGCGCGAGGTCTGAGAGCCGGGATGGGGCGTGACGCATGGAGAAGCAGGAATCAGGAAATTGGCACTGGGAACCGGGAATTTCAGCTCGGCGATCGGGAAAATTGGCATGCGCCGCCAACCCCTCTGCCTGTGGTCCGCTCGGAAAGCGACCGCTAGATTCCCGAATAGAGGACGATTCATGACAACACCCAGCACATCTCGCGACCGCGCGGCAGACGAGCCGGCGGTGTACGACGCATCATCCATCGAGCAGAAGTGGCAATCGCGGTGGCAGGAGGAGGGGACCAATTCCCCCGATCTGGAGCACGGCGAGAGCCCCTACTACCAGCTGATGATGTTTCCCTATCCGTCGGCGGAGGGGCTGCACATCGGCAACCTGTACGCGTTCACTGGCAACGACATCCAGGGACGATTCCGCAGGCAGCAGGGGCACACCGTTTTCGAGCCGATCGGCTTCGACGCGTTCGGCATCCACTCGGAGAATTTCGCGCTCAAGGTGGGCGTTCATCCGTTGGAGCTGATTCCGCGGAATATCGCCAACTTCCGCCGCCAGCTGAGCGCGGCCGGGCTGATGGTCGATTGGAGTCGCGAGCTGTCGACAACCGACCCTGCCTACTACAAGTGGACTCAGTGGATCTTCCTCAAGCTCTACGAGCGCGGCCTCGCCTATAAGAAGGGCGCGGCGGTCAACTGGTGCCCCTCGTGCAAGACTGTGTTGGCCAACGAGCAGGTGATCGCCGGCGCGTGCGAGCGGTGCGGAACGCCGGTCGAGCAGCGCTTTCTGGACCAGTGGTTCTTCCGCATCACCGATTATGCGGAACGGCTGCTGAAGAACCTGGACTGGATCGACTGGTCGGATTCGACGAAGACCGCGCAGCGGAACTGGATAGGGAGGAGTGAGGGAGCCGAGATCGTGTTCGGGAAAAGGGAAACGGGAAATGGTAAAGGTGAATCTGGTGACCCTTTTCCCGTTTCCCATTTACCCTTTCCCGCAGTTCCTGTCTTCACGACCCGCCCCGACACCGTCTTCGGCGCGACGTACCTGGTGTTGGCGCCGGAGCATCCACTGGTCGAGCAGCTGACTACGGCGGAGCAGCGGGCCGAAGTCGATGCCTATCGAGAGCGCACGGCGCGGCAGGACCTCGTTAGCCGAAAGATCACCGAAAAGGAGAAGACGGGGGTCTTCACCGGAGCGACGGCGACCAATCCGGCGACCGGCGAGCAAGTGCCGGTCTGGATAGCCGACTACGTGCTGATGGAATACGGCACCGGCGCTATCATGGCGGTTCCCGGACACGATGCGCGCGATTTCGAGTTCGCGACCGCATTCGGCCTGCCGATAGTGCGGGTGGTAGCCGCCGACGGTGAGTCGCCCGAGGCGCCGTTAGGCGAGGCGTATACCGGGGGTGGGCGGCTGGTCAATTCCGGGGAATTCAGCGGCATGACGGTCGCCGATGGAAAGCGTGCAATCACCGAATGGCTCGCCCGTCGGGGAGCCGCCGACGCAAGAATTAACTTCCGCCTCCACGATTGGTGCATCTCACGCCAGCGGTACTGGGGCCCGCCGATTCCGGTCATCTACTGTGACGCGTGCGGCACGGTGCCGGTTCCGGAGCAGGATCTGCCGGTAGAGCTTCCGTACCTCGAGAACTTCAAGCCTGACGATACCGGTGTATCGCCGCTGGCGCGGGATGAGAGCTGGTATCGCGTGCTCTGCCCGCGGTGCGGCGGGCTGGGTCGCCGCGAGACGGACGTGTCCGACACCTTTCTGGACAGCGCCTGGTACTTTCTGCGATATCCGAGCGTGCGCCGCGGCGACGTGCCGTTCGATGACACCCTCACCAGGCGGTGGTTGCCTGTCGACTGGTACATCGGGGGCAACGAGCATGCGGTGCTGCACCTGCTGTATGCCCGGTTCATCACCATGGTACTGCACGACGCTGGACTGCTGCCGTTCGAGGAGCCTTTCAGAAAGTTTCGCGCTCACGGGATGATCATTCGCGATGGCGCCAAGATGTCCAAGACGAAGGGCAACGTCGTAAATCCTGACGTGTACATCGAACAATGGGGTGCCGACACCTTCCGTACCTACCTCATGTTCCTCGGCCCCTATGAGGAGGGCGGCGATTTCCGGGACAGCGGCATCTCCGGCGTCAGGCGTTTTCTCGAGCGGCTGTGGCGTACGGCACTCGAGGCGACCGCCGGAGGCGAGCCTGACGAAGCGGTGATGCGCAAGCTTCATCAGACGATTCGCAAAGTCACCGAGGACACCGCTGCGCTGGGATACAACACCGCCATCGCGGCAATGATGGAGTACATGAACACGCTTCGTGCCGGCGAGCGCACGGCTCATCGAGACGAAGTCGAACCGCTGGTGCAGTTGGTTGCTCCCTACGCCCCGCACATGGCCGAAGAGCTGTGGGAACGCATGCACGAGGGTTTGTCAGGCGTGACGCGGCAGCGTGTGCTCGACAGCGGATGGCCAGTAGCCGATTCGGCGCTGGCCGCCGAAGAGATGATCGAGATCGCCGTTCAGGTGAACGGCAAGCTTCGCGCTCGGCTTCACCTTCCCGCCGGCTCGACCCAGGCCGACGCCGAGCGCGCGGCGCTGGCCGATGCACAGGTTGCGAAGTTCGTCACCGGCACACCGAAGAAGGTCATCTACGTGCCGGGAAGGCTGGTTAGCATCGTTGTTTGAGCGGGATTTTCAGACTGCGGGAAAAGGGAAACGGGAAACGGGAAAAGTGGACGGAAGCGTCATTTCTGTTCCAATCCATTTTCACCCATTTCCATTTCCCATTTCCCGTTTCCCGCTTCACAGCATCCCCCCAACCCACTCCCCAACCAAGTACCCGACCGCCGCGACGCCGAGTCCGACGAGGAACATGTCCATTCCCGAACGGATCACCGAGCGGCCGGTGAAAACCGAGCGGGCCGCGCCGACCAGGAAGTGGGATAGCATGCTGACGACGAACGAAATGATTATCGCCGTCCGCCCATCGGCGAACAGAAATGGCGCCACGGGGATAATCGCACCTAACGCGGTCGCGGTCCCGGTTATCCACGCCTCGCGCATCGGGGATGATGTAGCGTCCTGAATGCCCAGCTCCTCCTGCACCTGCTCATCGAGCATCCGCGCCGGATCGCCCATTACCTCGGTCGCTAGAGCGTAAGCCGCCTCGCCGTCCATTCCCTTCGCTTCGTAGATGAGCGCCAGCTCGTCACGCTCCAGCTCCGGCATCAGCTCGACTTCCTGCCTCTCCATCGCGATCTCGTGGTCGTATACCTCGCGCTCGCTCTTGGCGGCGAGGTATCCGCTCGCGCCCATCGACAGCGCGTCGGCGATGGTACCAGCGACACCGGCGACGATTATCAGGCGATGCTGGTCGGCGAGCGTCGCGCCGATCATACCGGCTACCAATCCGAAGTTGGCCGTCAGGCCGTCGTTAAAGCCGTAAATCACGTTCCGGAGGATTCCGCCGGTCTCCGTGCGGTGCCACGGCTCGCCGGCGCCAGCCTTGCCCTGGATGGAGGCGAGGTGGCCGGCGTGCTCCTTCGATTCACGCGCCAGCAGCAGCGCCTCTCCCTTGCCAGGCGCTCCGCGCGGAGTCGCCTTGTGCATCGAGAGGTACGCCTTTACTTCGCGCCCCTCCTCGGCCAGCAGCATCGGCAGGAGCAGCCGCGTTCCGAACAGTCGCCCTAACCACGCCATCAACCGGGCGCGCCCGGAGGGCGAGAATTTGCCGGGAGCGCGGCCATGCTCGGCGAGCAGCTCCCCCCATATCGCCACGTGCCGGTCTTCTACATCGGCCAGGCGCAGGTAGATGTCCCTCTTGTGAGCGTCGGGCTCTACTGTGGCCAGCGCGCGGTAGAGGAACGCGGCGTCGGCCTCATCCTGCCAGTGCTCGCGGAAGGAGTCGAGATCGGGGGGCGGAGGAGTGGCGACGGTTGCCATTCTTCAATATGCGCCCGTTACGGCGTGGGACGCGAGATTTGTTCGCCCGCACTGCGAGCGAGAAATCCCAGCGGCAACCCCGGGAGCGGCCCCCGGGTCAGAAGTGGTGTACCCCAACGAGAGAGTTCAGTATGCGTGCAACGCAGTGGGCAGCTGGAGCATTGTCGTTCGTGGTTTTGGCGTCCGTGGTAGAAGGCCAGAACGCGGAGGCTCGGTCGGAAGTGGCGGAAAGCCGTCGCCGCGCAACCGAGGTGCTGGCACGAGTCCGGGCCGAGACCGGCGGTAACCCGGAAGGAGCCGTAATCGGTGTCAACACGTCGTCGAGCGGTGAGCGTGATACGCTCGGCCTGCTCGTGACCAGTGTGACTGCCGGCGGCCCAGCCGACAAGGCCGGGATAGAGGAAGGAAATCGAATCGCCGCCGTCAATGGCGTGAATCTCAAGCTGGCATCCGCGGACGCCGGCGAACGCGACATGCATGGCATGACCACGCGCCGTCTCGTACGCGAGATGGAGAAAGTGAATGCCGGTGACGCGGTGGAACTGAGCGTCTGGAAAGAAGGACGTTTTCAAACCATCCGCGTTCAGACAATCGCTCGGGAAGATCTCCCCGGCCAGCAGCGCGTGACGCGGGAGGAAACCGATGCACGTGCCGTCGTCGGTCTCACCCTCCAGACGACCGGAAGCGTTCGCGACACGTTAGGTCCGATGATCGTGCGGATCGCCAGCGGTGGACCGGCAGAGCGGGCGGGGCTGGTCGAGGGCGACCGGATCCAATCGGTGAACGGCACCAATCTTCGTGTGCTGCGTGAGGACGCCGAAGAGCCGGTGGCCGGGAACGCCAAGGTAAACCGTTTCAGCCGCGTGTTGCGCGATCTCGCCGCGGGTGACCGTGTGGAGCTGCAGGTCCATTCCGGCGGTCAGACGCGGACCCTGAGTTTGACGACGAGCAAGGCCTCCGAGGTTTACGGAGAGTCGAGCGAAGGCACGTTCTTCTACCGGAGCGGGGAGGGCTGGGGCGCCGCGCCAGCGGCTCCCATGTTCCCAACGCCACCAAGCGCGCCTGGCGTGATCCGCCTGCGCAGCAACTCCACGGAATCATTGCCGGCCACCGCTCCGCGCGTTCAGATCTGGAGAATGGGCGGAGTGATCTGAATCGGGAATAGGGAAGCGGAAAGAAAAGCGGGACAAGGGTAACGGGAAAGGGGAATCGGACTGGTTAGTTCGTTAAGCGCAGGCTCGCCCATTTCCCATTTCCCGTTTCCCTTTTCCCGCTTTCCCTCTCATTACGATGCCGGTCCTACCATAACGGCGTTCAGTACGAGCCGGTCGAGTGCGCGCCACCAGCCCCTGAACAACGGTTCGTTGGCGAACAGCACGACGTGACCGTCGCCGAGCGGCTCTTCTATGAGATAGGCGGTACCGCGGAGGAGGCGCTCGGTATTGTCAGGCCATATCCAGCCTGAACGGTGCAGAGCGCCGCTTTGCGGGAACACCCCCACATTCGTGCCCTCCTTTGACAGCGCCAAGAACACATTGCCGTCGAGCAGCACGGTCAAACGCGGCTGCTCGAAGCCGAACGTGAGCCAGTGCGTGCGATCCAGCGCCACATCAAAATGGGAGCCTGGGAGGTAGACGGGCGCGGTATTGCTCGCCGAGGGCGAGCGGGCGGGCAACAGCCCTTCTGCTCCCGCCGGCGAGGCACTGTCCGCGGCGGCACCGCCTGCGGCGCCTGTCGAGTCCTTGGCATCACTGGCACCCACCGCCCGGGCAGTCGTCAGGTTCACATCGGCGCGAGCTGCCCAGGCCGAAGCTCCAGCCATCGTGATCAGCGTTCCTCCCCCACGAACCCACTCCCGCAGCCGGTCGGCGCCACTCTTCCCCAGCCGGGCGTTGAGCGCTCCCGGCGAAGCATCGGGCATGATGATCACGTTGACTTCGGACAGATCTCCCCCGCTCAGATAGCCAAACGTTAGGGGAAGGAAATCGATTCCGTAGCGCCGCTCGAAAGTCCACCAGAGCGTGCCGTACGAAGTCTGGCTGACTCCCTCGTCACCGAGAATGCCGACACGGGGTCGCTCGAGCGTACCCACCACTCCCGACCCGATGCCGAACTGGCCTTCGTCGGTGAACGCCGAGCCGACTCCGGTCACCTCGACCCCGCTCTCCCGCGCGAGAGAATCGATTCGCGTGTGCAGAGACGAGTCATTGCGAGTGACGAGCGCGATGTACGTCCCGCGCGGCCAGCGCTGTCCTCCCGCTTCTATTGCACGGCCGGCAATCGACAGGCGTACGCCGGCCTTCAAGAGGTGATAGGCAAGCCGCGGCGCACCGTTGCGTTCCGAGGTGAAAAGATAGGCGGATCGCGCCGGTCCTCCGCGGATTATTCCACCGGAGACTTCCACTGCCAGCATCTGTCCGCCCACCCGCCCCGCCTGACGCTGCGCCTGTGGAAGCGCGGGCTCCTCGCTCGGCAACGTCAGGAGGTCTCCGGCCACTGGTGCCGCATCTTCCGCCCAGTATGTCTCAACGCCAAAGGTGACCGGCAGCGACCAGGCGGTCACGTCATAGAACTCGTATCCCTCGGCTGCGGATGCGCGCAACAGGTTGCGACGGTAGCGATCCAGCTGCTCCTGCGCGAACACCGTGTCGAGGCGGGTCACCGGTTCCAAAAATGCTTTGGCCATGCGACCCTGCGGCTGCGCGAGATCCACCACGTACACACCGGCTTCGAACCGCCGCGGTCCAGCGGCGTCGTCGGAGTAGGCGTGTGCCCGGGTGCTTGAGAACCCGGTGCTGGCGCGTCGTACCTCGATTCCCGACCTGACGAGCGTGGAGACCAGCTCGGCGGCGCGTCCAGGATCACTTCCTGGCACTATCACCACCCGCTTCATGCGTCCGGTGCGGCCTTCCGAAACCGCGCTCTGCCGGAACGTGAGATAGTCTCGTACGCGTTCCGCACGGTTCTGGGCGGCGGTCTGGATGGTGGCAAGCGCACTGACGTAATGTTTGGCGATGCCATCGCGAAAGGTCAGAATCGTCCCGTCGTCGCGACGCCAGCGGATGCCCTTCCAGCCGCCGCCATCGGTCTCGTACGTCATTCCGGTGGCGCCGGTCAAACCCGGCCAGGTATCCCAGTAAAAGGGTCCGTAAAGATCGAATTCATCCCGCACGTAGTACATCCACCCATACCGATCGAAGGCATCGGCGTTGCCGCGACCGAAGATCGTAAGCCATTTGGTCGGATTGGGGCCGAGATTTTCGTTCACCGGGCGAGCGGCGGGTGGAAAGAAATAGTTGGTCGTCTGGCCGTGCTGGTCTATCGCGACCATCGGGTGCCAGGTGAGCATCGCGCGCACCAGCGTCTGTGCCTCACGCTGTGTGGTCGTCATCACGTCGCGATTGAGGTCGAACCGGTAGTGGTTGAAACGCCCCTGAATGCTCCACGGCTCCCGGTGCTCCATCGCCCCGGGGTTAGGGTGCGCCACGTTCAGCGAGTTGTACCACACGGTGAACCGTTCGTGACCGTCCGGATTCGTCGAGGGATTCAAAATCACCAGTGTGTTGCGCAGCGCGTCGATCGTTGCGGGCTCCTCGCTGGCAGCCAGTTGATACAACGTCTGCATCGCGGTCTCGAATCCGGGCGACTCGTTGCCATGCACCGACTCGTTGATCCATACGACTACCGGCACCCGGTCCACGATCGCGGTCAGGTCGGCGGCCGGCACGGTTCTCGGATCGGCAATCTTGTCGAGGTCGGCACGTATCTCCTCGAGCCGGGCGATATTCTCCGGCGCTGAAATGAAGAACAGCCTCATCGTCCGCCGCTCGTAGCTGGTGCCTATCTCGTGTACCCGCACGCGGTCGGGAGCGGCTTCCGCTATTGCCAGCAACGTCCGCTCCTGCGCCGAATACTGGGTATTCATAGCACCAATGTCGTACCCGAGTATCGTCTCCGGCCGTGGTACGTTAGGCCGGTACGGACCCCGATCGTAGAACGAGAACTGGCGATCGTCGCGGATCGCATCCTGCTCCGCGGGTTGGGTGAGCGCAGGGGGCGTAAACGGCAGGAGGACGAGCATCAGCGCCAGCAAGCGGCTGACGAAGTAGCGAGGCATGTATCGAGGCTGGTGGGAAGGAGATCCGGTTGGTCGTGAGCAGCCGGGAAGGTGTGTGAGAGGGCAGGTCGGCGCAACCGTGGCGGATCGGTTGGGGAACGGCGAGGGACATGCCACGTTCCGGGAAGGCAACTCTTCGGACCCCGAGCGCGTATCAGCAGAGCCGTGCGGCCGACAGCGTCGTGCAAAGCGTACGTGCCCCCTCATCCCCAACTGCGTATGATCGTCTTTCGCACCATTATCCTGCTGGCGCGCTCCAACGTGTTCATGACCTTTGCGTGGTACGCACACCTGCGGGAGCTCAGCAGCCGACCCTGGTACATCGCCGCGTTCGCCAGCTGGGGAATTGCGGTGTTCGAGTACCTGCTCCAGGTGCCGGCGAACCGGATCGGCTACACCGTCCTTTCGCTCGGCCAGCTGAAGATCCTGCAGGAAGCCATTACGCTGACCGTGTTCGTGCCCTTCGCCGTGCTGTACATGAAGCAGCCGCTCAAACTGGACTTCCAGTGGGCGGGACTGTGCCTGTTGGGGCGGTCTATTTCATGTTTCGCTCGGCGGCACTTGTGCCTGTTCCGGTTGGCCGGCAGTAATCGATCACCTTTTCTGGATCATCGCGGCCGAACGCTCGCCGCACGTTGACCAGCATCCATGCCGGAGGTTCAGCGGGATGCATCAGGATGAAACGGATCAAAGAGATCAGATCCCCCTATGGGAAGGCGCGACCGCAATCGTTCTTTGTGGCTTGCCCGAAATTCTGACAACTTGAGATAGATCCGGCCGATCCGCTTCATCCTGATGCATCTTGCGAACCATTGGCATAGATGCCGCTACGACCACGACCCTGGCGAGTCCCGGTCCACGTGCCGAGCCTCGACCGCCTATCGAACGTTAGAACTCTATCTGCGCGCCTAACTCCACCACACGGTTCGGCGGGATGCCGAAGTACTCCGTAGCTCCTCTGGCGTTTCGCGACATGAGCGCAAAGAGATGCTTGCGCCAGCGCTGCATCGGCGCCGGCGGAGGCGTATCCTCGTCAGGCTGCCGTAGCGGCGCTGCAGGCTGGGTGCGCGGGATCAACCGCTCGCGGCCCAGGTAGAAGCTCGTGTCGCCCGGCCGCGCGGTAAGGCCCTGGCTCGCGCACATCGCCAGCACCTCGGGTATGTGCGGTGTTTCCATGAAGCCATAACGCGCGATTACCCGATAGAAACCCTGCCCAAGATCGTGCACCTCGACGCGCTCTTCGTCGGCGATCTCGGGAACTTCGACGGTGAGTACCGACAGCAGAATCACCTGCTTGTGCAACACCTTGTTGTGCTTCACGTGATGAAGCAGCACCACCGGAGCGCCGGTTGGATCCGACGTCATGAACACCGCCGTGCCGGGCACCCTCGGGGGTTGGGAGCGCTCAACGTCCGCGAGAAAGAGGTCCAGCGGCAGGCCCGCGCGGCGCAGGATTGCGCGCAGATATTCGCGACCTCGCTTCCATGTCGCCATCAGGAGGTAGATCAATGCCGCAACCGCCAGCGGAAACCATCCGCCGTGCGCGATCTTGAGCAGGTTGGCTCCGAAGAACGCGAGGTCGATCGCCAGGAAGAAGATCAGAAACGCAAGTGCCCATTTGAGGGGCCAGCGAAAGCGACGGCGCGCGATCTCGTAGAACAGAACGCTCGTGATCGCCATCGTTCCCGTGACCGCCACCCCGTACATGCCCGCCAGATTGCTCGACGACTTGAATACCAGGACGAGGCCGATGCACAGAAGCATGAGCGCGATGTTCACCTCCCGGATGTAGATCTGTCCCACCTCGCGCGCCGATGTATGCGTCACGGTTACGCGCGGAGTGTATCCAAGCTGCATCGCCTGACGTGTGAGGGAAAACGCGCCTGAGATCAGCGCCTGTGAAGCGATGACGGCCGCCGCGGTGGCCAGAGCGATCATGGGAAAGAGCAAGGGCGGCGGTACCATGCGATAGAACGGATTGTCAGCCGCTGTCGGATCGCGAAGCAGCAGGGCGCCCTGGCCGAAGTAGTTGAGTAGCAAGGCGGGAAAGGCGACCGCGAACCACGCGATCCGTATGGGGCGCCGCCCGAAGTGTCCCATGTCGGCATACAGCGCTTCGCCGCCGGTAATGACGAGAACGACCGCGCCTAGTACCACGAATGCCAGGAATTGGTACTCGAGAAAGAACCTCACCGCGTACCACGGGTTGATCGCGAACAGGATGTCCGGATGGTGCCCGATCGCGCGAATGCCAAGTACCGCTATCGCCAGAAACCAGACCAGAGTGACAGGCCCGAACACGACGCCCACCCGGCCGGTGCCGAACTTCTGCACGAAGAAAAGCAGGAAGATGATGACGACGGAGACCGGAATGACGAACCGCGCGAGCGCCGGCGTCGCCACCGCGAGGCCCTCCATGGCTCCGAGGATCGAAATGGCAGGCGTGATCACGCCATCGCCATACAGCAGAGCCGAGCCGAACAGGCCTAGCGCAACGAGCACCGCATAGCGTGCGCGGTCCGACTTGCGATGCATTCTCTGTTGCACGAGCGCCAGCAAGGCGAGTACGCCGCCTTCACCGCGGTTATCGGCCCGTAAGATGAAGGAGATGTATTTGACGCTCACCACCAGCGTGAGCGACCAGAAGATGAGCGACATGACGCCGAACACGTTGTCGCGTGTCACGGGAACGCCGTACGCTTCGCCAAAGCATTCCTTGACGGCGTACAGGACGCTGGTTCCGATGTCGCCGTAAACGACGCCTAGCGCCGACAGCGAAAGGATCGCCAGCCGCTTTCCGGTCGGATGCGCAGGCGGGTGGTACCGGTGCGACGCGCCAGGGGTGGGCGTGTGGGCGCGCGCAACATCTGCCTCGGAACGAGGTGCTCCAGGGTTTCCGGGTTCCGCGCTCATCGAGAAGCCGGGGCTCGTACGGCACCCCGGCATGGTAGTTAGGTTCGTGGCGTCGCCGGTAGTCCCGGCTACGCGACGGGCCACGGCCTGCAGGCCGCGGCCCGTGCGTAATGTACCGGCGCTCTAGCTCAGGTCCAGCATCGGGACCAGCGCGGCGACATGCGCCGGTGCCACCGAGGCGTTTTGCTACGCCAGCGCGGCCTCGATCTCCTTCGTAGCGCGGTCGAGAATCGCTCGCACCGCCTTCAGCCGCTCCTCGTTCTGCGCCAGCTTTGGCGCGTTGCTGTAGGTCACCCAGCCGAGGCGCTTGAACGCCTGGTTGAGCTCCATCATGCCGCCAGAGAAAATGCTCGACCCCAGCTCGGCGATACGATCGAAAATATCGGTTACGGTGCCCCGATTCTCCTCCAGATACGCTTTCCCTTCTGGTGTGATCTCGAAGATCTTGCGGCCGCTTTCCTCGGCCTGTGCCCGCGCGTAACCCATGTCCTCCAGCATCGAGAGCGTGGGGTACACCGTGCCCGGACTCGGCGAATAGGTACCGGCGAACCGCTCTTCCAGCTCCTTGATAATGTCGTATCCGTGCCGGGGCTTCTCTTCCAGCAGTTGGAGTATGACGTACTTGAGATCTCCCTGCTCGAAGATCTTGCCCCCGCGATGCCCGCCTCGCCTTCCGCGCGCTCCTGCTGCGCCGGGTCCGCCGCCGGTCCACCAGAAACCCGCCATCGATGCAGGATCGAAAGACCATCCACGCCCTGCGCGATGCTCCCGGGAATGCCAGGAATTACACATGCTAGCCTCTCATTAGCGATATATCGCGTAATATCGAAGATAGATCGGCGGAAGGGAAGGGGGTCGTCGGGGGTCGGGGGTCGGGGGTCGGGGTTGAGGGTTGCGGGTCGCGGGTTGCGGGTTGCGGGTTGCGGGTCGCGGGTTGCGGGTTGCGGGTTGCGGCTCCTGGTGAGGGCTCCGGGTCCAGGTAAGTGTTTGCCGGCGAGGGATCGAGTTCTACTCCCGATCGACCCCTAGTCCTAAGCCCGACCCTCGACCCTCGACCCTCGACCCTCGACCCTCGACCCCCGACCCTCGACCGTCGACCCCCGACCCTCGACCCTCGACCCCCGACCCTCGAACCCGACCCTCGCCTTCGACCCCCGAGCCCCGACCCGACCCTCGACCGTAATCCCTCCTAGTTGTTCCCGCGACCCTCGACCCTCGACCCCTGACCCTCGACCCCCCTCAGATGTCGCGCCAGAAATGCGACAGTTTCACTCCAGCTCTCGCGGCCTTCCGGTGTGGGCATCCGTGAAAAGGAGTGGCCTCCGGGCGGAGCGTGCCATTCACGATAGGTATACAGTCCCCGGTCGATCATGCCCGCCACCTCCATTGAGTCGCGAAGATTGCGATTCTCGATGATGAACACGTCGTCGTCGTTATCCGCGGCGTGCACCAGCACGGGGCGACGGAGGGCGCGGGCGTGAGCTATGGGGGAACGGCGCACGTAAGGCTCCGGATTGACTTCGATACGCGCGCCGAACGCCGGCTGCCGAACATAGAGCTCGTGATATGCGTCGCTGTGCAGCCGCACCCGCGTCGGCAAGTCGGCCACGGGAACGTGCGCAACTGCGGTGCGGAACAGCTCCGGACGGCGGAGCACCGCATGCAGCGCGATGAAGCCGCCATGGCTCCAGCCGAAGATGGCCACGCGTGAGGTATCCACCCAAGGTAGCGCTCGAGCGGCGTAGTCGATTGCGGCAATGCAGTCCTCCACTTCCTTGCCGCCGTAATCGATTGCCTCGTAATGTGACCGGCCGTACCCGGTACTTCCGCGGTATTCGGGCGCAATCACGACGTATCCAAGCGCCACCAGCTCGCGCACCTCGGTAGCGTGGCTGGAGCCGAAGTCTCCGTGAATACCGCCATGCACGAGGATGACCAGCGGACGCGCGACGGTCGTGTCGCGCGGCGAGAACACGTAGGCCGGTACGGGAAAGGAATCGGCACCAGGATAGACCGTCTTTCGGGCCAGCACCGCCTGACCAACGTGGGCGAACAGCAGCGAGTCGCTGGCCGCCTTACGCGCCACCTGCTGCTCGAACCTGTCGAGCGTTCGCACCTCTACGCGCGGCACCGCCGATTTCGATGCCTGCGCCGAAATCGGGCCGGACGTAGCCAGTGCGGCGACGAGAGCCGCCAGCCCGGCAGATAGCGTTATGTTGGTCATCGGCAGAGGAACGAATGTGCGTCGGGGTGCCCCAAATTGCCGCCAGGTAGCGATCCCGGCAACCCCGCGTGATTCGACGCCCTCGGCATGCGCCTTGCCCCTCTCCAACGGTACGAACGGCGGCAGCAAAGCCGTCCAATTTCTCAGTGGAGGCCTTATGACGGATCGCGACAAGGACATGCATCAGAAGGGAACCGAGAACCGCGTGGAAGGCGCGGGTAAGGAGCTCGAGGGTAAAGCGCGGCACGCGAAGGGCGACTTGACCGACGATAAGAGCGAGCAGCTCAAGGGCAAGGCGCAGGAACTGCAGGGCAAGGCCAAGCAGAGTTTCGGCAATGCTCAACAGGACATGGATCGCAAGGGTCGGGATTCCTAACCGACCGCGTGCCGGATGAGAGGGGGAGGCAGCTGAATGGCTGCCTCCCCTTCCTGCGTTGTAGAGTTAGACAGGCGGTGCTCGCCCTCGCGGGTCGTCAGGGAAGCTCGCACGGCGGAACCGCCGCGCTTTCATTGGTGAATAATGCGGTCGTTAGGTAACGCGCCCCTGAATCGGGAGCGATCATCGCCACCCGCCGGCCAGGACCCAGCTCGCGTGCCACCTCGGCTGCAGCCCATGCGATCGCCCCGCTCGACATGCCGACGAACAGCCCTTCCTCGCGCACGAGCCGCCGCGCGAACGGAAACGCGTCCTCTTCCCATGCCGGCATTACGCGGTCGACGACCGACCAGTCGAAGTTCTGCGGCACGAACCCGGGGCCCATACCCTGAAACTGGTGCTGGCCGCGATCCCCGCCTGACAAAACCGGGGATCTGGCCGGCTCTACCGCCACTATCAGAGTCTCCGGGTGCCGTTCCTTGAGATAACGACCTACTCCACTGATCGTGCCACCGGTGCCGGAGCCGTAGACGAACGCATCGATCAGCCCGTTCATCGACGCCCACAACTCCGGTGCAGTCGTCGTATAGTGGATTGCCGGATTGGCCGGGTTGTCGAACTGGTTAGGCATCCACGCTCCCAACCGATCGCGGATCGCTTCTGCCTCTTCGATCGCTGCCAGCATGCGCCGATCTGGATCGGTCAGTACCAGCTCGGCGCCGTAGGCTTCGAGAGTGCGCTTCCGTTCCTCGCTCGCGGTTGCGGGCAGGGTGAGAATGAGCCGGTAGCCGCGCGCCGACGATACCTGGGCCAAGCCGATGCCGGTGTTACCAGACGTCGGCTCGACGATCGTTCCCCCCGGCTGCAGAATGCCGCGTTCCTCTGCGTCCAGGATCATCCCTAGCGCGGTGCGATCCTTGATCGAGCCGCCGGGATTCATTCCCTCGAGCTTCACCCATATCTCGGCCATATCGGGCGTCGTAACACGCCGCAGCATGGCTACCGGTGTCCGACCAATTGCCGTATCGACTCCAGATCCTCGCACGATCGGAGCCGCCGCATTCAGCGTTGACGATGACCTCAGTGGTTGCAAGCCCATGTGTGCTCAACCCGCGGTCGAGTCGAATCGTTCCGCTGCCTTCTTTCTAGCGCTTACCCGGAGACCTGCAAAGGACCACGGCGAACTCGACAGACTGCAATACCCCCGCAGTTCTGCGCTGGAATCCGTTAACATCCTGCTGAGTCTGTATTAGACATCCACCGAAATGAGACACCGGATTTCGCAGAAGGACCATCAACGAAAACCGACCATGGGCTGAAGTACCGCAAGACCATCTACGCAATCGGCGCATCTACGAAACGTGCCCGCTGCACCGTTATTCGGAGCTTCATATGGACCTTCTATGACTAGCGGCCGCGCTCGGCCATTCGCGCTCGGAGTGCTTTGCGTCGCGCTGGCGTCAATCGCAGCTGCATATGCGTCGGCGTTCTTCGTGCCCGGTGGGGCGCGCTGGAGCGTGCCTGCCTTCATTCTCGGAATGAGCCTGGCGAGTGGGGCGATGATGGCACTGGGAGCTTCGAAGAATGGTCGCCTTGGCGTGCTACTGCTGCCTATCGGGCTTACCATTACGATCGTTGTGGCCGGGCTGTTGCTCGCCTGGGGGTTGCCCGCCGAGAGCGAGCCGCTGTGGTTAGGGCTTCCGCGCCGCGCCGCGATCGTCCTTTACGGTGTGGGATTGCTTCCGATGTTCGTGCTGCCGGTGGCTTACGCGCTCACATTCGACAGGGTAACGCTGCGCCCGGAGGACATCGTTGCCGTTCGAGCGGCGCGCGCGAAGGTGACGGCTGAAGGAGGTACTGTTCCGAGCCACGCAAAGGAGCCGGCGTGACGTCCTTGCAACTTCTGCAAGCCGCCGTCTCGCCCACCGCTCGGCCGACCATCGTCGTCGTGGCATTGGTGTACTTCGCCATTGTTTCGGCGATTGGTGTGTGGGCGATGCGCAGGACAAAAACGGCGAGCGATTTTTTCGTGGCCGGGCAGGGGATAGGATTGTTCGCCCTCGCCCTTGCCGCGATGTCGGCAACGGTATCGGGATTTGCGTTCATCGGCGGACCGGGATTCGTGTACGCTTCGGGACTGGGCGCGATGTTCCTGGTCCTACCGCTGGCACTTACGAACACGATGGGTGCCTGGGTGCTGGCCAAGCGGTTGCGGTTGCTGGGAGAGGTCCGCGGGCTGATGACCATTCCCGACGCGATAGGTGCGCGTTACCGCTCGCCGGTGGCTCAGGGCCTGAGTGGCGTGTCGATCCTCATCGCGGTGATCGGCTACATGGCGACGAACGTACTGGCGTTAGGACTGGTAGTCGATGCCATTTTTGGGACCGGGCTGGGGTGGGGGATCTGGGCCGGCATGGGGATCACACTGGCTTACTCCGTGGCCGGAGGTATTCTGGCAGGCGTTTACACGGATGTGTTTCAGGGCTTGTTGATGGCTGTCGCATCGGCGCTGGTTTTCTTCTTCGCGCTCGATGCCGGCGGGGGTCTTGGCGCCATGTCGCGGGCGATCGCGTCGGCCGACGCGCTGTTCCTCGAGCCGTGGGGACGAATGTCGCCGCTGGCGGCATTGTCGCTCTTTTTCGTGTTCGGGATCGGCGCGCTCGCGCAGCCGCACGTGGCGCACAAGTTCTACATGCTTCGCGATCCGCGGATGCTCAAATGGTACCCACTCGTGATGACCGTCGCGTTGATGATGGCCATGTCGCTGTACTTTGGCGTGGGCATTTCGGTGCGCGCCCTGGTAGCGACGGGCGACCTAACGCCGCTCGGGAGGCCTGATGAGGCAACGCCGGCGTTCCTGCTGCAGTTCACGCCTCATCTGCTTGCCGCTCTCGTGTTCTCCGGCGTGGCGGCCGCGATAATGAGCTCCGTCAACTCGTTCATGAGCATTGGGGCGGCGGCGATCACGCACGACATCCCCGTCGCCCTCGGACGCCGGGTGCGAAACGAGTTGCTGGTAGGGCGCCTGTCGACAGTCGTGATCTCGGTGCTGGCCGCCGTTATCGCGCAGTTCTCGGGCAAGCTGGTAGCCTTTCTCGGAATATTCGGCTGGGGGTTGTTTGCCTCGACCTTGGTTCCGGCGCTGGCGATTGGTCTCAACTGGCCTAACGCAACACGTGCCGGGGCTATAGCCTCCATAGTGACCGGGCTGGTGCTCACTCTGTCGCTGGAAACGTTGACCTACTTCGGCGTTTACTCGTTCCCGGCCGGCGTCACCATTTCCGGTGCGGCGCTGGTCCTGTCGTGCCTCGTGTTCTTCGTCGTGTCGTGGATCACACGCGCGCGCGCCGCCTCGGAGCTGGATCCCGATGTCCGCCTGGTCATGGAGGTCTGAGTCCAGGCTACCGTACCGAGCGCCGGTATCGTAATGCCGCAGCAGCCGATCACCGCCCAGTGATCCGCTTCGGGAGGGTGAACACTCCGGAGCGTACAAGCCCTGCCCTTGGCGAGGGAAGCTTCATGGTGCGGATCCTCCTGGATTAACGGCACGGGGCCGGTTGCGCTCGGATGATTACCAACTGGGCGGGATGACCGTCCGTTGTGCGGAACGGGGGCATGCGGAACCTCAGTGGCGTCGAAGACGCCTCATTGAACGGCGTGGCGGGACTCGCCAGCCGGTAAGGAAGGGAAGTCACGTGCAGGCGGCACGTTCGGTGCGTGTTCGGTACTGCAGCGATCGGTGACGACTTTCGACTCGAGGTCAAGGTGACATTGATTAGCAAGGCAGGCGAGCCGGACCACCAGTACGGGACCGGCGACGCGCTTTGCGGCGCGCGGCATTTCACTGAAAGACGATGAGCACACACGGTTCCGTGGTAGTGGATCGGGCGAGCCTGCCAACCGAGGCAGCCGATCGAGTGTTGACGCCAGACGCTCTCGAATTCCTGTCGACCCTGGAGCACGAGTTCGGCGGGCGCCGGCGCGAACTGCTTGCCGCACGCGAAGATCGTCAGGCGGAGATTGCTTCTGGTGCCCGTCCCGGCTTCTCGGGTGAGACCGCGGGGGTGAGGCAGGGCGACTGGCGCGTAGCTCCGGCCCCGCCGGATCTGAACGACCGCCGGGTGGAGATCACCGGCCCGGCCGAGCGTAAGATGATGATCAACGCGCTCAATTCCGGCGCGAAGGTGTTCATGGCCGATCTGGAAGATTCGCTTTCGCCGACGTGGTCGAACATCGTCGAAGGTCAGGCCAACCTGATGGATGCGGCTCGCCGGTCGCTCACCTTCACCAGCCCGGAAGGCAAGCAGTACGCGCTCGGGAGCACGATCGCCACACTGGTCGTACGGCCGCGGGGGTGGCACCTGCCGGAGCGACACCTGCTGATCGACGGCCAGCCGATGAGCGGCAGTCTGGCGGACTTTGGCCTCTACTTCTTTCATAACGCGGCAGAGCTGTTGCGGCGCGGCAGCGGGCCGTATTTCTACCTGGCCAAGCTCGAGGGGCATCGGGAGGCGCGGCTGTGGAACGACGTTTTCGTCATGGCTCAGGAAGCGTTAGGACTGCCACGCGGAACGATCAGGGCGACCGTTCTGATCGAGACGATTCTCGCCGCCTTCGAGATGGAGGAGATCCTCTTCGAGCTGCGTGAGCACGCAGCCGGGCTCAACGCCGGCCGGTGGGACTACATCTTCAGCGCGATCAAGAAGTTCCGGCACGATCCGGCGTTCGTCCTCCCCGATCGCTCGCAAGTCACCATGTCCGTGCCGTTCATGGCGGCCTATTCGCAGTTGCTGGCGCAGACGTGCCACCGTCGCGGGGCGCATGCCATTGGCGGCATGGCGGCGTTCATCCCCAATCGCCGCGACGCCGAGGTGACGGAGCGCGCTCTGGTCAAGGTGAGGGAGGACAAGGAGCGCGAGGCCCGGCAGGGGTTCGACGGCACGTGGGTAGCGCATCCGGACCTGGTTCCGGTTGCCCAGGAGGTGTTCGATCGTGTCCTCGGTACCCGTCCGAACCAGAAGGACGCCGTCCGCGAGGATGTGGCGGTCGAGGGTAGCGAACTGCTCGATCTTCGGGTGCCGGGCGGCCAGGTCACGATGGCGGGAGTGCAGACGAACGTCCGGGTCGCGCTTCAGTACCTGGAAGGGTGGCTGCGCGGTACCGGCGCCGTGGCGATCAACAACCTGATGGAAGATGCTGCGACGGCCGAAATCTCGCGCGCGCAGCTATGGCAATGGCTGAAGCACGGAGTCAAACTGGCCGATTCGACGCGCATGTCGCTGGAGCTGTACAGGTCCGTCCGCAATGCGGAGCTGACCGCGTTGGAGAAGTATTCCGGCGGGGAGAACCGTTATGCAGACGCCGCTCGTTTGCTGGATTTGCTGGTGGAGGATGATGACTTCACCGATTTCCTGACGCTGGCAGGCTACGAATATCTCACGTGATAGAGGACTGACGCATGTCGCAGAATGGTCGCAGGGATGAAGCAGAGGTTCTGGAGCGAAGGTGGCGCGACGATGCCAGGTGGCAGGGCATCACGCGGAGCTATAGCGCAGCCGACGTGCTGCGGTTGCGCGGATCGGTGCACATCGAGCACACGCTTGCTCGTCGCGGCGCGGAGCGGCTGTGGCGGCAGCTCACCGCCGGGGACTACGTGCACACGTTCGGTGCCCTGACCGGCGCGCAGGCGGTACAAATGGTGCGCGCCGGACTGCAGGCGATCTACCTGAGTGGCTGGCAGGTGGCAGCCGACGGAAATCTCGCCGCGCACACATATCCCGACCAGAGTCTTTACCCTAGCAACAGCGTTCCAGCGCTCGTGAGGCGACTCAACAACGCTCTTCTTCGGGCCGACCAGATAGAATCGGTGGAGGGAGCTCCGTCCTGCGACTGGTTGGTGCCGATTGTCGCCGATGCGGAAGCCGGCTTCGGCGGGCCGCTGCACGCCTTCGAGCTCATGAAGTCAATGCTCGAAGCGGGTGCGGCCGGTGTGCATTACGAAGACCAGTTGGCGGCCGAGAAAAAGTGCGGCCACCTCGGCGGCAAGGTGCTGGTACCGACGGCGCACTTCATAAGGGTACTGACGGCGGCCCGGCTTGCCAGC
>JBGTNB010000395.1:0-23028 GCA_041743285.1 Gemmatimonadaceae bacterium | reverse complement strand
GTACTACTACATCGGCAACAGCCAGATCGACCGGATGAACCAGCGGACGCTGGACTCGGCGACCATGGCACCGATCCGGCTGTACCGCTCACCGTTGCGCCAGCCCGCGGCAGGAAAGGTCGTCGTCGCGCTGTCGAGCGCCGACAGCGTCGCGGTGCTCGATGCGCATTCCCTCCAGCGCCTGGCGACTCTTCGCGTGGGTAACAACCCGCACGAAATAACGCCAGCGGCCGATGGAACGGCGATCTTCGTCGCCAACGCTCGCGACAGCAGCGTCTCCGTGCTGGAGCTCTCGCCCGCGCCCCGCGTGCGCGCTACGTGGCGAATGCCCGACGGAATAAGCGTGCACGACCTATCGGTTGCCGACGACGGCGTAGTCTGGGCCGTCGCCGGCGAGCCGTCAGTGCTGCTGGCACTCGACGCCGCGAATGGCAGGGTGCGACGGCGCTACGCCATGCGGCGCCCGGGGAGCTGGATGCTCGACGCGCACGGGCCCGACGGCGCGATCATCGTCGCGAATCTCGAAGGCGGTGCGGTCACGCTGGTCGAACCAGCGTCAGGCGGCCAGACGATCCTCGAGGCGAGCGAGGGCGAGATCGACGCGGTCGCCACCCCCGACGGCTCTGAGATCTGGTCGGTGAACTTCCGAACTGGGGAGCTGACGGTTTTCGACGCGCGGTCAGGCCGCGCACAGCTTCGGCGGGAGAGTGGGCCGCAGGCGAGCCGCGTCGTCTTCACGCCTGACGGCCGCACGGCGCTCATCGTTCACGGCGGCGATTCAACCGTGGTGCAGTACGAGGTGAAGAGCCGACAGCGCGTAGCCTCTCTCACAATCGGCGCGGGGCCGAAGGTCATTGCGATGAGCGCAGATGGCCGACGTGCCTACGTCACGCACCCACATGGGGCGCTGACGATGATCGACGTGCCGTCGATGAGCGTGCTCCGCGCCATCCCCTTGTCGGGAACCCCTGACGGCGTGGCCATCGGCGAGCCGCCCGTCTAGCGGGAGGCGCAGAGCTCGCCGATTTCCAGGCCCGCGATCTATCACGCCCCTTTCACATGCCCCAGCAGAATCGCCGCGATTTCCTGCGTAGCTCAGCCACGCTTACCGGAGCCGCCCTTCTTGCGCCTTCGCTGAGCGGCTTGGTCGCGCGTTCGCGAGGTGTGCAGGCCCACGCCGGAGGTGGCGCCTTTCGCCGGGCGGCGCTGGGGGAGGGGGGTTACGGACCGCTAGTACAGTCAGGGCCCGAGCTCGCGCTACCCGAGGGATTCACGTACACGCTGCTCAGTCGCAACGGCGCGCCCATGTCGGATGGGAGCCCGACGCCCGGCGCGTTCGACGGCATGGCGGCGTTCGCGCTGCCTAACGGAAACGTTCGGCTGATCCGCAACCACGAGAACCGGGATTTGCCGGGCATAGCCGTGGTGAAGGGGAACGCGGCCACCGCGTACGACTCGCGGGCCGGTGGGGGGACGACCTCGCTCGAGGTACGAATCGCGGCAACTGGCGAGCCGAAGCTTGTCCGCGATTTCGTGAGCTTGAACGGCACCATCGTCAACTGTGCGGGGGGTCCAACCCCGTGGGGGAGTTGGCTCACCTGCGAGGAAAGCGTCGAGGGGCGTTACGATGGCTGGGGCGAAGAGCATGGTTACATCTTCGAGGTACAGGCGATCGCCGAGAGCGAGGTCACGCCGGTGCCGCTAAAGGCAATGGGCCGCTTCATCCATGAGGCGGTGGCGGTTGATCCGGCCACCGGCGTCGTTTACGAGACCGAGGACCGGCTGATTGCGGGGTTCTATCGGTTCATTCCGGGCACCCCCGGCACCCTCGCCGGCGGCGGCAGGCTGCAGATGCTGGCGGTCGAGGGAAAACCTAACTACGATACGGCGGACGGCCAGCGTGTTGGCGCGGCGCTTCCCGCTGTCTGGGTCGACATAGACGATCCCGATCCTCGCGGCGCCGGCGGCGACAGTGCGGCGGTATTCGAGCAGGGATTCACCAAAGGTGCGGCGCGATTCGCTCGTCTCGAGGGCTGCTGGTACGGCGACCGCAGCATCTACTTCCACGCAACCAATGGAGGTGACGCGAGAGTCGGGCAGGTGTGGCGATACCGCCCAACCGCGGCCGGCCGTGGAGAACTGTCGCTCGTCTTCGAGTCACCCTCGCCCGAGGTACTCGACTATCCCGACAACATCACGGTGAGTCCCCGCGGCGGAATCGTTATGTGCGAGGACGGCGCCGGGGAGCAGTTTCTGCGCGGCCTCACGCCCGACGGTGCGATCTTCGATTTCGCGCTGAACACCCTCAACACGACCGAATTTGCCGGAGCTTGCTTCAGCCCCGACGGCAATATCCTGTTCGTGAACATCATGGGCTCGACCCGCGACGCGGGGACCGAAGAAGGGCGGACGTTGGCGATCCGGGGGCCGTGGGAGCGCGGATCCTTGTAAGCCCCGCAGGTTAGAGTCGCTCCTTGACCGCGTTCGTACCCTTCTTCACCAGTCCCCAAACAAGTAGAACCAGGCCGGCGATCACCAGCAGGTGAATCACGCCGCTGACGATCTTCAAGCCGAGCCAGAGTATTGCCCAAAGCACGACGAGCGCTACGCCCAGCCATACGAACGGATGCATTGCCACCTCGCAATGAGTAGGTCAAGCGTGCCCGATTACACGCCCACGCCGCTGTTGATTGCACATGGCGTGCCCTGCCGGGCTCGACCGAGTACCAGCGGAAAATTAAAGTGCTTCATCCCTTTCGGCCGATTGGCCGTGGAGCGTACTTGGTCCATGCCCATCAAGATGCTCACCAGACTGATTAAACGCCGACGCCAAGGCGAAACCTATCCCGACTGGGTGGCCTACGAACCCGCGCTTCTGCCGCCGCCGGAACTCATGCGAACCGAAGGCATAACCGTTCTCGAGGAGTGGTTTCGGTGGGGAGAGGAGTGGAGCGTTCTCCTCCGCGTGTACGGCCACCTGAAGAGCGACGCGCGCGTAATGGAGATTGGATGCGGGCTCGGCCGCATCGCCTTTCCGTTGCGCTATGCGCTGTCGAAGCACGGCAGATATACCGGTTTCGAAATCGTCGGCGCCAAGGTTGACTTTCTGCAGAGGAACTTCAGCCCCGCGCACCCCAACTTCAGTTTCGTCTGGGCCGATGTGCATAACACCTACTACAACCCTCGCGGAAAATTGCGAAGTGCCAGCTATCGCTTTCCCGCGGATGACGACTCGCTGGATCTGGTGTTCGCCGCGTCCGTATTTACTCACATGACGCCGGAAAACACCGGCCACTACTTCAGCGAGGCGGCTCGCGTGCTTCGCGTCGGTGGAAGGTGCCTGTTCAGCTTCTTCCTGCTTGACCACTACGCGCCGGGACGTGCGCGCCCGCATGGGTTTGCACGGTCGGATTTCGACTTCGATCACGAGTATGAGGGCTACGGCTCGGACTTCGCCGTTGTCGTGCCTGAGAACCCGGAGCAGATGACCGCCTATCGACTGGAGTTTCTCGGTCGAATGGCGGAGACGGCCGGACTGCGCCTCGAGGGATTGCCAATCCCGGGGCTGTGGTCCGGGTCCTCCGAGCGCTGGGTCGGCGCGCAGGATCTGATGGTACTGGTCAAGGATTAGCGGTCAGGTTCGCCGCCTGCCACCGCCATTGCGCATGGCGAACGCAGCGCCTCGCGCCACTTGAAGCTCTTAAGGCGGCAGCCCACCTCCTCGCTTCACTTGCGCGGCCAGTCCCAGACCGCGTACGATTCTTCCGGTAGTGATCAGTTGCCCGGTGTGCCGTTGCGTGTGCTCGGCTATGTGGAAAAGCAATCCGCCTAGCGTGCTTGGCAGATTAGCGCGCCCCACGCGTCGCGGCTCGGCGAACGAGTCCGGAGTCGCTGCACGGATAGCGTCGAGGGCCCTTTTAATGGAAGATGTCGCCCCGTGCGCAAGGGCGTATGCATCGGCGGGTGGATCTCCGGGCTCACCCTCCGCGGAAATCGCCTGACGCTGCACTTCGTCGAGCTGTTCACCCCGCGCGTAAGTCAGCAGACGGTCGATGCTGCCGGCGATGTGCCGCAGATGGAAGGCGGCCGATGCCGCACCGCCCGGCGCAATCCACAGCTCGTCGATGGTCAACGATGCTGTGGTCCGCTCGATGTCTTCGGCTGACTGAAGCAATGCATGCGCCGCCGGCTGCAGTACCGGAATCACATCGGGAAGTGGGCCGCGCAGCCAGACTTCGGGAAGTGGGGATGTATCAGGCTTCATACGAGCGGCATCACCTCGGCCGCAAACCGCTCCATCTCCTCGTACTGTGGGCTGCACTGCAGGAGAAGCAGATCCACTCCGGCCACCTCGAAGTCGCGGATTCTGTCGGCAACCTGTTCCGGCGTGCCAACCAGTCCGGCGCGAAGCCCGCGGTTTGATACTGAATAGTCTTCCAGGCTCACCTGCCGCTCGAGTTTCGTGTTGCTGATCCAGTCCTGGTAGTTGCCGTAGCCGGCGGAGCCCCGAGACACGTTCGTTATGCGCTCCAGTTCCCGCTGTGCTTCCCGCTCCGTGTCGCGAACGATTACGAATGCCGCCATACCATAGTGCATCGGCGGAAGCGTTGCCCCGGCTGCACACCGGCGGCGGCGCATGTCCAGGATCTTGGCGGCAACAGGCTCGACCGGGTCTCCGTGCATGACGTAAGCATCGCAACGCGCCGCGATCAACCGCTTGGCCGCTTCCGATTCGCCACCGGCGTAGAGAGTCGGGCGAGGGGTACGCGCGGGCTTCGGCTGAAGTACGTTCTCCTCGACCGAGTAGTAGCGTCCCGAGTAGCTGAATTTTGGCCCGCTCCAGGCGCCGTCGAGCACTTGAAGCCATTCTTCCGTTCGCGCGTAACGGTCCTCGTGCTGGTCGAACTGCACGCCATAACGCCGCGCCTCGTCCGCCCACCACGATGAGACCACGTTTAGCGACAACCGACCCCCGGCGATCCGATCGACGTTGGCCGCATGCTTGGCGAGAATCGCCGGCGCGTGAAAGGTCGGGCGCACCGCCACCATGAGCTCCAGTCGCTCGGTGATCGCCGCCAGTGCTGCGGCTGTGGACCACGCATCGAGCGACGGAGCATCGATGCCTTTGATGTCGTTCAGAAACAGCTCAGCGATGAGCGTGAGATCGTAGCCGATTTGTTCGCTCCGGCGGGCAAGGCGCGAAACATAGTCCCAGCTGGCGTCCATTCCCTCATCGGGAACGTTGCGCAACCAGCCGCCAAAGACAGGAAGCCAGTATCCGTACCTCATGGTCAGCCTCTCCGTAGCCGGTTAGGCAGCGCCGAGAATGCACCGACCGGGCCGTCGAATCCTGCACCGACACCTGGCGTTTGATGATGCTCCAGCGCCGAGAGCTCGCTTCCTGCCGCTACCGCCAACCGCGACTCCAGGTAGTCCACCAAACGCGCGTGCGGATCGAAACCGATCACGTTCACCGCATCGGCGACGAAGTTGGAGAGGGCGTTGATGTCGTAGAAGTAGTGCTGGCCGTCCCGATCATCGATCAGGTACTCGATCCCCCCCGCGTCGAGTCCCGTCCTGCGGGCTATGCTCTCCACCTGACGGATGATGCGCGCCGGCGGATCTGCGCGCTCTACTCTCATGCCATTCTTCGGTGCATCGAGGGCACAGGCACCCCGTATGAGCGACTGACCGTCGGTCGTCTGGCAGATGTCCGCCGGGCAGAGGTTGAACCCCTCGGCTGGATAGACGTTGATTGCGTAGAGGTAATTTCCGCCCAGCGTCTCGACGCGGGTGATGTGACCGCCGCGAAGTGGAGCGTGCTCCTGCACCAGCGCGGTCCCATCGACTCCGAAATCGAGCGCACCTTCCGCGGCGGCAAGGGCGAGCTCGTCTTCGCTGGCGAAGCTCGTAATGCCGGCGCCGCTTCCACCGATGTTGGCCTTCAGTAGAACGGGATAGCGGAGGGCGCGCGCGGCTTCTACGGTACGCGTGGGATGATTCACGACGCGCGTCCGGGGAAAGGGTAGGCCGAGCTCGCGCAGTAGCCCTAGCTGCAGCGCCTTCGAGATCTCGACTTCGTAAGGCGCGGCGCCATTGACGACCGGCACGCCGAGCCGCGCGAGGTGTCGCAGCCAGTCCAGCGTATTAAAGATCGTCTGCGAGTGACCGCGCAGATATGCGGACGGCGAGGCGCGGTTGAAGACGAGCGAGTATGGCACGTATTGCTCGGCCGGATCGTACAGGTGCGCCGAGGCGTCGAGCCGCACGTATGGAATGCCGCGTGCATCGAGCTCGGCGAACAGCGGGCGGAACCAGTCGGGGTGCTCGTGGAAGATGGCGAGAGAGGGCATTTGGCTAGGGACTAGGGACTAGGGGCTAGGGATTAAAGGCTAGGGCTAGGGGCTAGGGATTAGGGAATTCGTGTCCAATCCAGTTCCTCGTCTCCTAGCCGCAAAAAGACGCCGCCCCGGTTCGTGAGAACCGGGGCGGCGGGCGGACAGCGAACGAATCGCGTCGCGTTACATGCGCACTCCAGAACCCTCACGGACCAGTCGGTCGGCGATGAGACACATGCACATCGTACACATGAGGGTGTGGGGGGCGCGAAGCATCATGAATGGAACGTAGCATGATTGCACCATGCGTCAAGCCAGCGTCGGCCCTTTCGCCCGCCGCGCGCGAGTGCATACTTGGCGGCATGGTCCGACTCGCCTTCCGCAGGCCCGCTCTGAGCTTGGCGCTGCTGTGCGCCATGGCTCTGACAGTTGCCCACCCCGCGCGCGCGCAGCCGACAGACCCACCGATCCGCCTGATTCCGCTACCGGAGTCCGTCGCGCGGGGTGACGGCGAGTTCATCCTTGCTGACCCAGTGCGAATAGTCATCGCTGCTCCTAGCGAGCGGCTCGTCGAGGTTGCCGACTTTCTCTCGGATGTGATCCGAATTCGAACAGGGTTTCGGGTAGCCGTCGAGTCCGGAAGGGGAGCCGGTTCGACGATCGTGCTCGACGAACGCGGAGTCATACCTAACGAGGAAGGGTACCAACTCACCGTGTCGCCCGGCGAGGTCAGAGTAAGTGCAGCCACCCCCGAGGGCGTATTCTGGGGAGTGCAAACCTTGCGTCAGCTGCTCCCTCCCGAGTTCGAGGATTCGGCCGGTGCGCGCCGTCCATCATGGCCGATTCCGGCTGTGGACATTTCGGACAGTCCGCGCTTTGCCTGGCGAGGTAGTCTGCTCGACGTCGGCCGGCATTTCTTCCCGGTCGCCTTCGTCAAACGCTACATCGATCTCCTATCGCGCTACCGGATGAACGTGCTGCACTGGCATCTGACCGAGGATCAGGGTTGGCGCATCGAGATCCCGCAGTACCCCAGGCTCACCGAGGTTGGAGCATGGCGAACGGACGCAGACGGCTCGACCTACGGCGGCTACTACACCCAGGCGGAGATTCGCGAGGTGGTCGAGTACGCCCGCCGGCGAAATGTCACCGTCGTGCCTGAGATCGAGATGCCCGGCCACTCCCAGGCGGCAATCGCATCGTATCCGGAACTGGGCTGCACCGGGGAGCCAGTGCCCGTCGCCATCACGTGGGGTGTGATGAAGGAGATCTACTGCGTAGGCAACGAGCGGACGTTCACCTTTCTGGAAGACGTACTCCATGAAGTCATGGCGCTATTTCCATCCAGGTACATCCACATCGGGGGCGACGAAGTACCAAAGGATCGATGGAAGCGCTGTGCCTCATGTCAGGCGCTCATGCAGCGTGAGGGTTTGACGGACGAGGCGGAGTTGCAGAGCTGGTTCGTCCGACGCATCGAACGCTACCTCGATGGGCGCGGCCGCAGGCTCATCGGATGGGACGAGATACTCGAGGGGGGCTTGCCAAGTAGTGCGATTGTTCAGGTGTGGCGGGACACTGCGCACGTCAGCACAGCCGTCAGGCTGGGCAACTCTGTCATCGTTTCGCCGACCAGCCATGCCTACTTCGATGCAAGTCCGCGCAACATTCCCCTGGAGCGCGTATACGAGTTCAATCCTGTACCGGACGGCCTCGATTCAGTCGAGGCAAGCCTGGTGCTGGGCGGAGAAGCGAATCTGTGGTCCGAGTACATCACTACTGCGAACTTCGACTTGATGGCCTTTCCGCGGCTGATCGCAATGGCGGAAGCGCTCTGGACCGCAGCGCCACGGGATTATCAAGGCTTTCTCGACAGATTGCGCGAGGGGCACTATCCGCGACTGCGCGCGCTCAATGTCGTCGTCGGACCGGAAGACCAGGATGTAGTGCGCCTGACGATTGCCTACGATTCCGCCGCCGGCGCTGCGAGTCTGGACGTCGAGAAGAATGTCGACGGACTGGTTGTTCGCTTTACGACCGACGGTTCAAAGCCGAGCGCTGCATCGCCGGAGTATGATCAGTCCGTTCGGTTCAGTGATCCGGGCTCGGTGACGGTTCAGCCTTTCTTGCGCGGAGAACCGCTACCCGTCTCGCGCACCTTTACGATCGTCGAACACATGGCGCGCGGCAAGTCGGTAATGCTGGCCACGGCAAACAGTAACCAGTATCCCGGCACCGGTACGACGACGCTAACCGACGGACTGCTTGGCAGCACGAACCACCATGACGGGCTGTGGCAGGGGTGGATCGGAAGTGACCTCGAGGCGGTAATCGACTTAGGGGAAAAGAGGCCGGTTCGCTCGATAGGCGCGTCGTTTCTTCAGGCGACCGGATCGTGGATTCTTCTACCGAAGTCCGTTGCGATAACTCTCTCGGATGACGGCGTGCGTTGGAGGCCGGCCGCAGAACTGGTGCACGATGTTCCAGCCGACCGTGAGGCGCCTCTGCGCCGGATATTCGAGCATGAACTTGGCGGCGGTTCCGAAGCGCGATTCGTCAAGGTCGTCGCGCTGAATCCGGGCGCGCTTCCGGACTGGCACCCCGGGGCGGGGAGGCCGTCCTGGATATTTGCCGATGAGATAATAGTTAGGTAAAAAAAGTTGATGGCAGGGGCCGACACCCTCAACGGGAGGGCAGGATGACGGACATGTATCACGCCGGCAACCGGGAGCTGCAGGATCGATTCGACACCCGCCGCCTGGCCGACCGGCTGGAAGAGGTGAAGGTCCACGATCGATTCACTCCTGACGACCGCGAGTTCGTCGAGCGGCTCGACATGTTCTTTCTCGCCTCGGCTGACGAGCACGGCAATCCGACCTGTTCGTACAAGGGCGGCGATCCCGGGTTCGTGCGCGTAGTCGACGATGATACGCTCGTCTTTCCAAACTACGACGGCAACGGCATGTATCTCTCGATGGGGAATGTCTCGGTGAACCCGTCGGTCGGCCTGCTGTTCATCGATTTCGAACAGCAGCGCCGGATGCGAGTGGATGGTACAGCGACAATGCATCCCGATGATGAACTTCTCGCGCGCTATCCCGGGGCACAGTTCATCGTAAGAGTCGCGGCGCGACACATTTATCCCAACTGTCCGCGCTACATCCATCGGTATCAGTTGGTCGAGCGCTCGAAATTCGTACCGCGGCCCAATCGGGCGACGCCTATCCCCGGGTGGAAGCAAGCAGGTTGGGCAGCCGATGTGCTGCCGGCAAACGATCCGGCCAGACTACCGGGGACGTGAGAAACAGCAAACGGCGTTTACAGCAACCGCAGATTTCGCAGATTGGCACATCAAGAAATCCGCCTTCTGCTTTGCGCGTATTGTCGTCAGGCAATCTGCGTAACGTAATCTGATCCTATCAAGCATTGGCCTCACAGCTGGCTGGCGCGTAGTGGATTGTCTAAGATCTCGGCCGACCCAACGCACTCACACTACCTCGCCAACGCCTGCGCGGAAGCGAGGGAGTTGGGCTACGCCCACTTGAGAGCCAATGCTTTATAGGTGCGGTGCGGGTTGAGGAGCGAACGGGAATGTCACACGCCATGATGCTCGGCTGTTCCTCTGACGCCCCTACTCGCGGAGGAATGACATGCACCGATCCAGCATCGACCGCTCGCGCTCGCGGCAAGGCGCGGCACGCAACGCGATGCTCTCAATCCTTTGTGTCGCGCTTTTCGCGCCACGCGTTGCCGGCACACAACAATCGTTCGATCGTGCCCGCGATCGCGGCACGGGAGTGCCAATTTCGATGTTCGGCACTTACGTGAACCGAGGCGAGTTGATCATTTATCCGTTCTTTGAGTACTATCGGGATAGCGACGCCGAGTACAGTCCGAATGAGTTTGGCTTCGGAATCGACGCAGACTTTCGCGGCCGATATCGTGCGAGCGAGGGCCTCATCCTCGTGGGGTACGGCATCTCCGACCGGCTGGCGGTGGAGATCGAGGGGGCGATCATCAGCGCACGGTTGCAGAAGGCGTCCGATGACACCTCGGCGATGCCTGCGGTGATCGAGGAGTCGGGGCTCGGCGACGTAGAGGGGCAACTTCGCTGGAGGTGGAACCGGGAAACTGATCGAAGACCGGAGCTGTTCTCGTACTTCGAGACCGTGTTTCCACTACAGAAGAAGCGTGTACTCATTGGAACGCAGGCGTGGGAGTTCAAACTTGGCACGGGCATGGTACGCGGATTTCGGTGGGGCACAATGACGCTGCGCGCCGCGGTCGAGTACGATGGCGCGGAGCGGAGCGCGGCGCTGGGTGAGTACGCGCTCGAATACCTCAAGCGTATCTCGCCATCGGTTCTCGTGTTCGCCGGGGTAGAGGGGAGCGAAGACGAGGTCGAGGGGATCACCGAGTTGCAATTGGGGCTTGGGCGAAACGTCGTTCTCAAGCTCAACAACGCGATTGGGCTCACTTCCAAGGCTGCCGACTGGGCTCCGGAGATCGGAGTCATGTTCCGCTTTCGCTAGGGACGTCTGCTCCTCCGGCGTGCCGCGCTATTGACCGAACGGCAGACTCTCTCGATGTTGGAGGGAAGCGCGCTTTGCGAATCCAGTTGCGCAGCGCGTTTTTATCCGCGGTCGCCTTTGCGCCGTTGAAGGGGGCAGCGCAACGGTCGATCGCAGCGGATCGCCGAGGTGTGCGTGGCATTCACCCATCTGTTCATGGGAGCCGTCCTGCTTGCCCTTCAGGCACCGGAAGGGACGGTGCGCGGGGCGGTGCTGGATGCGGCTACCGGCCAGCCACTGGCGGGTGCACTGGTGGTGCTAACCGACCTGGATCGCGCCGCGACGACGGATGCCCGCGGTCGCTATCGCTTTCGCAATGTGCCTCCCGGCCCGCAGCACCTCAGCGCGCGCTTTCTCGGTTACGCGCGCCGCACGGTGCACGCGCTGGTTCCCCGCGACGGCGAGCTCGAGATCACTATCGCTCTAACCGCAGTGCCGGTCCGCCTCGCTACGGTGGAGGTTCGTCCTGTTGTGACGGTGCGTGGCACGGATCCGCCGCGGATCGACGACCTTTCGGATCGGTCGATGTCGATCGCGGCCATCCGTAACCATCCCCTTCTAGCCGAGCCCGACGTGCTGGAGGCGGTGGGTGGCGGCGAGGTCGCGATCGATCCGGAGGTGCCTAGCGGTGTGCATCTGCGCGGGGCGCCGGCCGATCAAACGGCCTATCTACTCGATGGATTCCCGGTGTTCAGTCCTCATCACGCCGCGGGGATGTTCGGCGCATTCAATCCCGATGCGGTGGACGAGGTCGCGATCTGGTCAACGTCCATGTCGCCGGAGTTTACGGCGGTACTGGGTGGCGTCGTTGGCGCGTTGACAAGGCGACCGGGCGCACGGATGAGCGGACGAGGCAGCGTGAGCGCGACGCAGGCGCGCGCGACGGTGGATGGGAAGCTTGGTTCGTGGCCTGTTGCCTACATGCTCAGCGAACGCACGGGCTTTCCGGGACTGCTCGCTTCCACGCGCGACGCCTCGCACATAAAGGGTGAGAGTGGCGATCGCCTTGCCACGGTCGAGGGCACGCTGGCCATGGGCTCGCTGCGCGCACTCTACTACGAGAGCTTCAACGAAATCTCGGCAGCAAGCGATACGCTTCCGGCTGGCGCAAATGCGCGTAATGCATTCGAGTGGGAGAGCCGAACGATAGGGGTAGAGTGGCGCCGGGAGCGTGGCGGTGTCACCGCGGGGATGCGGGGGTGGATTGCGTCTGGCTCGAGCGACGCACTCTGGCGTCCGGATACCGCGTCGGTGGAACGGTGGGAATCCGGGCGCCGGGACGCCGGGGCGACGGCATCGCTCGAACATCGCGGCGGAGCCAGCGCTACCTCAGTGGCGCTGCGACTCGAGCGCAGTCACACGGTGTTGGCGCTGGATAGGCGCAGTAAAGACGAGCCTGACAAGGCAAGCGGGATGCGGGAGTTGCTCGGCGCCACGTCTCGAATTGCGACATTGTTCGTCCGCCATGAACGACCTCTCGGGTATCGGTTCAAGCTCCTTGCCGATGGAACCGCTGCGCGAACCGGCGGCGCAACCTATCTCTCGCCAGGGGTGGCCGTGAGCTGGACGCCAGGTGACCGGTTCACGATCTACGGCGCGTATGCCCGCCGCCATCAATTCGCGCAGTCGCTTCGCAACGATGAATCGTTGGTCAGGGCGATTTTTCCCGCCGAACCGTTCATGGGCGCGGGAGCGCCGGGCATACCGGTGGCACATGGTGATCAGCTGGTGCTGTCTGCCAGCACTCTGCCCCGGAGCTATCTGCGCTTGACCGCACAGGGATACACTCGCCGGTCAGGCGGACTGGTGCTCGCCGCGGCCACCACCGACCAGCCATTCACGCTAGGCGACCTTCAGACGGGCAGCAGCGTGTCGCGCGGAGCGTCGATCGAAGCATCGGTGAGCGGGCAACGCTACGCCGCCCTGGCGAGCTATGGCTGGCAACGCACTCGAGTGGTACATGACGCCGGTCGCTATGCACCCCATTACGCGGCGGCTCATCGGCTGGACGCCGGGATCATCGCTTTTCCGGCCACTACGTTTTCACTGCGAGTTGGCGTAACGGGGATCACTGGCCGTACGAGCACGCCGGCGCAAGGAGCTCTGGAGTGGGAGTCGTGCAACCTGCTTGACCTCGGCTGCGAGTTCGGCGGCAGCCCGCAAACAAGGCCGGATGAGGTTGGCGCCGCTGAATTGCCCCCGTATCTGCGACTCGACATCGGCGCGCGGAAGCACTGGCATGTGAGAGCGCTTCAGCGGGACTTTTCCCTCGCCCTGTTTGGGACGGTCACAAACGTCGTTGGCCGGGCGAACACCCTTGCATATACGATCGACAACTCCACCGGACAGCAAAGGTTGCTCGAGATGCGGCCCCTGGCCCCTTTGGTGGTGGGTGTGGACTGGCAGTTCTGAACCCCCTTTCACGCCCCGCAAGCACCACAGTCGAGGCGATGCCTGTCACAGAACCTGGAACTGAACGGTTCCTACCAGTGGAGGCACAATGATCGTGCGTGCACTGGTATCCGAATCGGGAGTGGGGCGCGTGCGGGTACGTAATTCCGCTGCCGGCGCAGTGAACGGTGAGGGCGCCGGATCTCCGGGGTTCGAGCACGAGTTCACGATGCTGTTCGACGCGCACTTTGAGCGCATCTTTCGCTACCTGGACAGGCTGTCGGGGGACGCCGACGTGGCGGCAGATGCCGCGCAAGAGGCATTCGTCAGGCTTTTTCGACGCGGGTCCCTGCCTGACGATCCTGCGGCGTGGTTGATCACGGTGGCGCTCAATCAGTTCCGCAACGCTGCGTCGCAGCGCGCTCGGCGACTCAAGCTGCTCACGCCGACTCGAGGTCGAGGCGCGCACTCCGACCCACCGCCTTCGCCAGACGAGGCGGCATACGTAGCAGATGAGCGTCGCCGCGTTCGACGCGCGGTCGATCACATGCCGATACGCGACCGGGAGTTGCTGCTGCTGCGCGCGGAAGGATACAGCTATCGGGAACTGGCTGGTGCCCTGCGGCTGCGCGAGGCGAGCGTGGGCACGCTGCTCGCCAGGGCACGCGAGGCGTTTCGCGCTCACTACGAGGAGTCAAGCGATGCACCTTGATCTCGAACGACTGAACCGGTTTGCCGACGGCGAGCTGGAAAATGGCGATATCGTTTCGGCCCGCGAGCATCTCGCCGAGTGCGCGCTATGTGCCGGGCGTGTCAGGCAGGTACGAGCAGCGCAGCAAGATTTGATGCGCGTGCTCGCCACGGTGGATCATGCGCCACCGGCCGTCACCTCGGCGAGCGTTATGGCGCGAGCACGTGGGCGTGCTTCTCCGGTGTTGCGGCGGGTGGCTGGGATCGCGTTGGCTCTGGCGGTCGCCGGGGCGGCGTATGCGGCGCCGGGCTCGCCGCTCCGTGCTTGGTTGAGTGGGGTTGCGGATCGTGCTTCATGGAAGTCGCCGGCTGAGGCTCGCTCTCCGCGGCCGCGGGCGTCGCAGAAATCCGAACCGGTCGGGATGGCCGGTATCGCCGTCGAGCTCGGAGAATCGCTCATCATTCAGTTCGTCACTTCACAGGCCGCTGGTACACTGAACGTGCGGCTTACCGACTCCTCGAATGTGGCGATTCTCGCGCCTCTCGGCGCGGCGACGTTCGGATCTGCAGAGGGCAGTCTGATTGTCGGCAACACCCGATCGTCAGGCAGTTTCGAGGTCGAGCTACCGCGGTCGGCGCGACGGGTGGAGATTCGCGTCGGTGATCGCCTGGTTTTGCTCAAGGAGGCCGGCCGGATCGTCGCCGACGTCGCGCCTGACGCAGGCGGACGGTACGCAATCCCGTTGGCCGCGGCGCAGCCCTAGCAAGGAGCTGCCTGCTTCTTCGGCGTCACAAATGAACGCGTGGACTGCTCCCTCAGTGAAGAATCACAATTCACCGAAGGGGATCTCATGAAAACCACGCAGGCCGTCTGTGCCGCGCTCGCCGCGGTCGCCCTATTACCGGCATGCACCGACAACACACCGACGGGACCGGACTACGATCCGGATGTTCCAACTACCCTGTCGAGCACTGTGACCAATCCGTTTTTTCCGCTCGAAGTCGGCTCGGTGCTGACCTACGAAGGTATGACCGACGAAGGTCTCGAAACCATCGTCGTTGAAGTCATGCCTGGAACTCGCACAGTGAACGGAGTCGCGGCACGCATTGTTCGCGACCGGGTGTATCTGGACGGAGACCTGATCGAAGATACGTTCGACTGGTATGCAGAGGATGCCGCCGGCAACGTATGGTATCTCGGTGAGGACTCGAAGGAGATCGAGAACGGGACCGTCGTAAGCACCGAGGGCTCGTGGGAGTGGGGCGTAGATGGAGCGCTGCCTGGAATCATCATGTGGGCCGATCCCTCCGCTCACATCGGTGAGGAGTACCGGCAGGAGTACTACGAGGGCGAAGCGGAAGATTGGGGTAAGGTGGTCGCGACCGGGCGCTCCGTGACCGTGCCCGCCGGCAATCTCACCGGGTGCCTGGAGGTCGAGGAGTGGAATGCGCTCGAGTCGAATTCCACCGAGAAGAAGTTCTACTGTCCGCAGCTGGGTTTCGCTCTCGAAATCAAGGCCAGTGGCGATCGTGTGGAGTTGGTGAGCGTGAGCACACCGTAGGACGCGTGCATCTTGACGCGTGCATCTTGACGCGCGCCGCATATCCGAAGGCCATCCTGATCAGGATGAGCGGGTATTGGCGAGCGAAGCCTTCATCAGGGGTCTATGGCCGGCTTGCATCATGAAGGGAACCGTCAGCTGCAAGATCAGTTCGATACGCGCCGCCTCGCTGACCGGCTGGAGCATGTGAAAGTGCGCGAACGCTTCACCCCCGACGACCGCGAGTTGGTCGAGCGGCCGGACATGTTTTTTCTCGCCACCGCTGACGCGAACGAAACCCGACCTGCTTGTATGAGGGCGGCGATCCCGGCTTCGTGCGCGTCATCGACGATCGCACGCTTGCCTTTCCCAACTACGACGGGAACGGAATGTACGTCGCGATGGGTAATGGTGCCGTGATTCGTCGGACGGACTTCCGTTCATCGATTTCGAGCGCAGGCAACGTATGCGAGTCGACGGTATCACGGCGATGCGCGGCGATGACGAATTGCTCTCGCGGCATCCCGAGGCGCAGTTCATCGTCAGAGTAACGGCGCGTCACATTTATCCGAACTGTCCGCGCTACATCCATCGATACCAATTGGTGGAGCGATCGTCGTTTGTGCCGCCGTCGAATAAAACGGTGCCGTTTCCTCGCTGGAAACGAACGGATTGGGCAGGCGATGTGCTGCCGGTAAACGATCCGGCGAGGCTGCCGGGCGCGTGAGAAACCAAGGGTTGGCCTTGGCCGACAGCAAACGACAGTAAAGCAAACCGCAGACTTCGCAGATGAGCACATCAAGGAAACAGACTTCTGCTCCGCGAATGTATGCCGTCAGGCAATCTGCGTAATCGGCGTAATCTGTGGTTCCTGCTTTTCTGTTACCGTCGGCAGAACGAAAGCGGCTCTGGCCAACAGCAAACGACATTAACAGCTAACCGCAGATTTCGCAGATTGCGCAGATGGCACATCAAGGAAACAACCGCTGCTTTGCGACCATGCATCGTCAGGCAATCTGCGTAGCCAGCGTAATCCGCGGTTCCCTTTTGCAGATGTGGTCAGTGGATGACCGTAGGTTGCCGTTTACCGCCCGCTTGCGAGGTCGAAGATGTGAATCTGCATCGGCTCGAGCGAAGAGATGGGAACGTACCTGGTAACGCGACCATCCCTGCTCACTCGCAATGACCGCCCAGCCGCGCCGCCGTTGAGACTCGTCGGTTGATAACGCCCGGGTGCGAGCACGCGCCCCTGAGAGGAAATCGTCACACCGGAAAGCGCGGCCGCGCCGAGGTTGGCGATGATGAGCGCTGCGCGATCGCCGTCGCGCCGAATGTAGGCGGCTACGGCGTCGCTACTCGTCGCCAACGGGATGAGTTCTCCGGCGCCAAGTGCGGAATGCTCACCGCGCAGATGGATCAATCTGCGGTGCAGGTTGAGGAGCGAACCTGAATCGTCCTTCTGCGCCGCCACATTCGCGGAAAGAGAGTCAGGCTGCAACGGTTCCCACGGCGCGCCTTCGGTGAATCCCGCCGCCCGACCAATGCTCCAATGCATCGGTGTCCGCAGACGCGGATCCGGTTTGTCACCCGTCATACCGATCTCCTCGCCGTAATAGATGAATGGCAATCCGGGAAGCGTGAGCAGCAACGAGACGGCTATCTTCGCTCGAGCGATGTCGCCGCCGAGCACGGTAAGGGTGCGCGTCTGATCGTGGTTCCGAAGAAAGGGCGACCAACGATGCGCGGGGAACTCACGCTGCAATCGCACATAGTCAGGGAAGAGCTTTGCCGCGGAGCCAGTCTTTACCGCCTCGAGCAGCGCTTCCGATGCGGCAAAGGCGAAGTGCGAATCGAGTTGATCGGGGTAGTAGGGGAGCATCGACCCTATGCTGTCCCACACCTCGCCAACGGTATACGCGTCAGGCGCCACCCGCCTGACGTGCGAGGCGTATTCACGCAGAAAGGCGTGCGTCCCCTGAGTGTGCGAAAGCCGATTGCCTTCCTCAACGAGATACGGAATGGCATCGAGCCGGAAGCCATCTACCCCCATTTCCTCGAGCCAGAAGGTGGCGACCTTTTTCATTTCCTCCCGAACCTCAGCATTCTCATAGTTGAGGTCAGGCATACCGTGCCAGAAGATCCCATAGTAGTACTCGTCGTGCACGGGCGAGCGATGCCATACCTCCTGGCCCCACGGGCCCTTCACGCCGGGATTCGCAGGCGACCAGCGGAACCAATCGCGATACGGTGAGTCGCGGTTGAGCAGCGCATCCTTGAAGTACGGGTGCTCGTTTGATGCATGGTTCAGTACCATGTCGACGAGCACGCGAATGCCTCTGCGGTGCGCTTCGCTGACCAGCCGCTTGAAGTCCTCGTTGGTCCCGAGTTCGGGATTGACGCGATAGTAGTCGGTCGCATCGTAGCCGTGATAGCTAGGCGACGCGACGATCGGCATGAGCCAGATGCACCGAGCGCCGAGGTCGTTCTCGAATCCAGGGGTGCCGTCGTTGATGTAGTCGAGCTTCTCGATCAGCCCATTCACGTCACCGACGCCATCCCCGTCGCTGTCGTAGAAGGAACGCACGAAGACCTCGTAGCATACCGCGCCATTCTTCCAGTCGTCGGTCGCCAGGGAAGCCGGCTGCGCGCCGCCAGGGATGGCGGATACGAGGAGGGCAAGTAGAATCGCCACAGCTGCGGATGAAATGTGCATGGCTCGAACGGAAAACGGTAAATGGAAGATCATGTCATCGCCTCGCCAGCGTCATCGAACAGATGGATCCGCTCCGGCAGCACGCGGACCGCAATGTCGTCGCCGACGGCAGGGAGCGACTCATCTGTGACCGATGCCAGCATGCGGTGGGGCCCCACATTGAAATGCACGTGACTCGTCCCCCCGAGCCGCTCCACCAGCACTACGCGTCCCACGAGTCGGTCATCGCGTGTGCTGTCTGAGACAGGCGTAGAAAGGTCGACCCGGAGGTCCTCCGGACGAATACCTAACGTAACGGAGCCCGTGGCCGGCGCTGTGACTGTTCGTTCGCCGATCAACTTTACCCGCGCGCCCTCAGCTAGGAATGCTGCGGCCCCATGTTCCTCGACCAGGCGCCCACTCAGAAAATTCATCGGCGGGGTTCCAATGAATCCGGCAACGAAGCGGTTCAACGGGGCGCGGTACAGTTCTATCGGCCGACCCACTTGCTGGATGCGGCCTTCGGCCAGAACGACGATGCGGTCGCCGAGCGTCATCGCCTCCACCTGGTCGTGCGTCACGTATACAGTTGTCGTCCGGAGACGGCGCTGCAAGCTGCCGATCTCGATGCGCATTTGCGCGCGCAGACCTGCGTCAAGATTGGATAGCGGCTCGTCGAACAGAAATACCAGCGGCTCACGCACCATAGCCCGGCCCATCGCGACGCGCTGGCGTTGTCCCCCCGACAGCTGTTTGGGCTTTCGTTCGAGCAGTGGGTCTAGGCCAAGCATACCTCCCGCCCAGGTAACGCGCTTCTCGATCTCTTCCCGCGGAAATTTCCGAAGTCTAAGGCCTAGCGACAGGTTCTCGCGTACGGTCATGTGCGGATACAGAGCATAGTCCTGAAAAACCATCGCAACATCGCGCTCCCGCGGAGGCAGCGATGTGACGTCCCGCTCATCAATGCGAATGGTTCCCGATGTAACGGACTCCAGCCCGGCAAGCATACGTAGTATGGTCGATTTGCCCGACCCGGAACCCCCTACGAGCACGAGCAGCTCGCCATCGGCGACGCGCAAGTCGAAATCCTCTACGACTCTCGTCTCGCCGAACCGCTTGTGCACGTGTTCAAAGGAAATGGAAGGCATTACCTATTCCCTCGAAGGCGATGTGCTTGCGTCAACATTCGAGATCAGCTGAGCGGCAACGAAAGCCGAAATCCATCTCTCCGCCCTTGGCTGATGTCATCCCTTGACGCCCGCACCGGCCATGCTCTCAATGAAGTACCGTTGGAGAAACGCATACGCGATAACGACAGGTACCACAAGCACCATCGCCGCAGCGAGCGATACACCGACCGATCCGGCGCCACCGCCCAATGCGAATACGGTGAGGAGCTGAGGAAGGGTCATCAACTGCTGCTCGCGCACCACGAGTAGCGGCCAGAGCACTTCGTTCCACGATCCCATGAATGTAAAAATCGCGACGATCGCCAGCACGGGCTTGGAGAGCGGCCAGAAGATCGTGAAAAGTATTCGGAGCTCGCCCATTCCATCCATGCGGGCCGAGTCGATCAGCGATTGCGGAATTTGCAGAAAAAACTGTCTGAGCATCAGGATCGCCGTTGCGTTGAACAGGTAGGGAATGATCAACGCTGCGTAGGTATCGATCCAGCCAAGCTGCACGATGAGCGTGTATAGCGGAATGAGGGTCAGCTGTCCGGGGACCAGCAGCACCGCAATAGTGATTGCGTTGAGAGCTGGCCGGCCGCGAAAGTGAAGCCGTGCCATCGCGTATGCCGTCATCGAGCCGAGTACCAGCACGGCGCTGGTAATGGTGGTGGCCACCAGCGTACTGTTGAGAAGGGCGCGCCCGAATGGCGCGCGAGCCCACATCGTACGGTAGTTGTCGAGAGTAAAGTTCTCGGGCCAGAGCGCGAGTGAGCCGACCTCGATCGCTGGCTTGAACGTGGTAGACGCCATCCACAGAAACGGATAGATGAAGGTCAGTGCGGCGATCGTCAGCGTTCCATACAGAGCCAAACGTCCTAACAACTTCATGACGCCTCGGCCTTGCCGATGACCCGGCGCTGGAGGACGACTACCGTGCCGATGATCAGCGCGAGGGCCACGCCTATCGTGGCAGCGTAGCCCATCTTCTGGTAGGAGAACGCGTTCGTGTAGAGATAGAGGACGATGGAGTAGGTGCGCCGTAAGGGGCCGCCGCCCGTCATCACGTAAGGCTCGATGAAAAGCTGAAAGCCGTTGATCGTCGAGAGCGTTACGACGAGTATCGTCTGCGGCAGTAGCGATGGAAGCGTGAGGTACCGAAAACGCTGCCAGGCGGTCGCACCTTCCATCTCGATCGCCTCCTGGCAGCTTCGCGGGATGTACTGAAGTCCCGCCAGATATATGATTACGTAGAAGCCCACGTTCTTCCAGGTTACCATAACGGCAATCGACGGCATCGCCGTTCGTGGATCGGTGAGCCAGGGCACGGGGGTGAATCCGATGCGCGTGAGCAGCTGGTTGAACAGTCCTACATCGGTGGCGTACAGGTTACTCCAGAGAATCGCGACGACCGCTCCGGAGATCACTACGGGGAGAAAGAACGAGGCCCTCCAGAACGCGCGAAGCGCGAGCGGACGGTTCAGAGCCAGGGCGAGCGCAAGGGCGGTCACTATCTGGAGCGGTACGTGTATGCCAAGGAAGACAAATGTGTTAGTGACCGCTTGCCAGAAACGACCGTCGCTCGCCAGCAGCTGGACGTTGGCCATACCGACGAACGAAGGCTCGGTAACCAGATCCCATTGAAGGAAGACCAGCGCTATGGCGAATACGATCGGATAGGCAACGAAGGCGCCCAGGAACGCGATGTAGGGCGCCGCCAGTACCCAACCCGATCGCTCTTCAGCGCGCATCGAGAAGCCTCTCGGCTTCGGCCGCCGCCCGGCTCAGCGCCTCTCTCACCGGAACAATGCCATATACGGCCGCCTCCTCGTACGCCTCGGAGATCAGATCGAAGATCTCGACTACGTCGGGATCAATGTCCAGGTCGCGCGAGCGCTCGACGTAGGTGGCATAGGTCGCCAGCGTAGGCCACTTGGCGAGGGACTCGGTGAAACGCACATCTACATCGAGGCCGCGCCGATAGGGAAGCTGGCTCGCTTCCTCGATGAGCAGCCGGTCGGCTGCCGGGGATGTCAGATAGGCAACGAACCGGGCCGCCTCCTCCGGATACCGCGTCGTCGAAAAGATGGCTATGCTCCGCAAGTCCGCGAACGCATAGCGGTCGTTCGGATCTGCTCCGTCCGACGCCGGCACCGGGGTAACGTCGTAGCGAAGTCCGGTAACCTTCATCTCGTCAAGTTCGCGAACGAACCAGGGTCCAATGATCTTCATCGCCACCGTTCCGTCCGCGAATGGATCCCGGCCTAACGCAAAATTCGAGCGGGGCAGGGTACCCTCGGCGAAGCCGCGGCGAAGGACATCCAATGCCGCTACCGCTGCCTCGTTGTCGAAAATTACCTTGCCGTCGCCTATGAGAGTGCGTCCCCCAGAGCTCGCGAGGTACAGCGGATAGAAATCGTAGAACCGTTCGAACCAGGTCGTCTTGAGCGTAGCCCAGAGCGCCCAACGGTCCACGCGGCCATCGCCGTCGCTGTCCCGCGTAAGGCGACGGAAGGCCTCCAGAAGCTCGGTGTGGTTGCGCGGCGGCTCGATCCCCGCCGATGCCAGTAGGTCGACGTTGTACATCAACATCTCTGGATTCGTCTTCCAGGGAAACGCATAGATTCCGCCATCCGGCAGCCGGAGCGACTCCAGCATTGCAGCGTTAGTGCGCTCATTCAGGCGCGCCGCGGTCGCCACCCGATCGTCCAGGCGCACGACGCCCCGCGCTCGGACCAGCCGAGCCAGCAGCGCCGATGAGACATTCGAGCTGACATCGGGAGTTGCTTTCGCGACAATGGCAGCGAGCAGCACTTCCTCGGAGGAACGGCCGGCGGGCAACGGCTGCACACGCACCTGCACTCCGGGATTTGCTGCATTCCACGCCTCTGTCAGGCGCATTGCGAGCCGCACTTCCACTGGATTGGCCGCGGGCCAATAGGTGAGTGTGATCGGAGTGGTGGCGCCGGTGTCTTGGGCGATCTCGATTCCCGAAGATCCTCGCCTCAGGACGATACTCTCGCCGCCTTCTTCGGCGAACTCACGCTGATCCGGAATGTCCGCCAACGAAGTGGAGGGCTCGCCAACCGGACGATAGCGCAGGTGCCTGGCGGCTACTGGATTGCTCGTTACAGCCTGCAGCGCGAGCAGCGCCTCGATTGTGGACTCTGCCCCGGAGTTTTTGTTCACGGAATCGGGCGAGGGACCGTCGATCCCATCGAAGGTGCGGCCGGACTGCTCGTCGTACATTGCCGTCCCGGCCTGATTGGCACCGAGAAACCACGCCGCCGTTAGGCCGGCGAAGGTAGCGTACCGGTTGTCGCCCGTTGCGTCGGCGAGCGCCAGGTAGCCCGCCACGATCGGGCTGATCCCGTAAGCAATCTGGGGAAACCAGATGGCCGAGCCGCTTGGTGAAATCTCCCAGGGTACCCGGCCCGCCAGCAGAAATCTTCCCCATAGCGCGTCGGCTTCCTGCCGGGCAGCCGTGGCGAAGTCGGAACGGCCGAGCACCAAGGCAGCCGTAGCGAGCGCCTCGGTGGAGCGGCTACCCCAAGCGTGCCAGGCCGCATGAGGCTGGTCAACGCGAGCGCCCCACGGCGGGGAGTCACTGCCGCCCGACGCGAGCGGCACGAGCAG
>JBGTNB010000394.1:0-7672 GCA_041743285.1 Gemmatimonadaceae bacterium | reverse complement strand
GCGACCCGCTTGGCGCGCCGCTGGCGCAGGCGTTCTACGATCGAGACACCGAGCAGGTCGCCCGCGACCTGCTCGGCTGCATCGTGGCCTCCCGGTCGTCCCAAGGCCTAACGGCTGGGCGGATCGTCGAGACCGAAGCGTACCTCGGGCCACGCGATCCCGCCTGCCACGCCGTCGCCGGCCTGACGAAGCGTACCAAGTGGCTATTCGGCCCGCCCGGTAACGCCTACGTGTACTTCATATATGGCGTGCACTGGTGCCTGAACGCGGTCACGCGCGAGGAGGGATACGGGAGTGCGGTGCTCATCCGCGCGCTCGAGCCCATCGAGGGGATCGCGTGCATGCGCGAGCGGCGCGGTGTGTCCAGAGATCGCGACCTGACGAATGGCCCCGGGAAGCTGTGCCAGGCGCTGGGGATTACGGGTGCGCACGACGGGCTGTCGCTGGCCAGGTCGGTTCTCACGATCCACGAGGGCGCGCCGCTGCCTGGCGATCAGATCGCGATCACGCCGCGGATCGGGATCACCAAAGCGGCCGACTGGCCGCTCCGGTGGATAGTGCGGGAGAGCGCGTTCCTGAGCCGGCGGTAGTCCCTACTGATTCTCCCCAACGAAGTGGTACCGCGGGAAAACCTGGAGGGGGCGCGATCTAGCGCAAGCGATCTGGAGGCGGTGGTGACAGTCCACCGGTTCACGCGACCGTTCAGCGGGTCCACTGTGGCTGCGCCACGCGTGGTGTCGAAGATTGCGCACCATGCCCAAGCTGCCCGGATGTGCGATCCACACCCAAGCGTTCGCCCTGGCCATCGTCCTTTCGCTGTCGCCCGTCTCACGCGCCGTCGCGCAATCTACGACGGACGCCGTACCGATCCGAGGCGTCGTGCGCGATCGCGACGGTCACGGGCTCGAGGGTGCAAACGTCTTCGTCATCGAGACGCTCGACGGTTTCGTCACCAAGGCGGACGGTCGCTTCGAGATAGCCGTCACTTTCACCGGAACGGTGACGCTCGCCGCGCGCAGGCTCGGCTACACCGAAGTGCGGCGCAGGATCGACGCGTCCGAGCGTGACTCGATCGTCATCATGCTCGCCGCAAGCTCCGTGACACTCGCGCCGGTCACCGTGCGTCCGGGGGAGTACACGGCCAGCGAGGAGCGGGGCGCGACGCTGACTCCGCTGGAAGTGGTCACCACACCCGGAACCGCCGCCGATGTGAACCGAGCCATCCAGGCGCTCCCCGGCGTCCAGGCAGTAGACGAGGGGTCGGGGCTGTTCGTTCGCGGCGGCGATCACACCGAGACGAAGGTTTTCTTGAATGACGCCGTTATGCTCAACCCGCTGCAGCTGCTGTCACCGTCGGGGACGTTCGTAGGCAGTGTGGATCCCTTTCTGCTCGACCGCATCTTCTTCTCGTCGGGCGGATTCGGCGCTCGCTACGGCGATGCACTATCGGGAGTGGTGGCGTTGCACACGCTCGGACGTCCACCACGAACCGACCTTACGGCTGGGGCCGGACTTGCCGCGCTCTCGGCCAGTGCCGCGGTGAACGTTTCCAGCTCGTTAGGAGTTCGCGCCGCGGCAAACCGGTTCGACCTCGGTCCCGTAATCGCGCTCAACGGTAGCCCGCAGGAATTCGACCCTGCTCCCCGCGGATACGACGCGAGCGCGAGCGTCGTCTGGAACTATAGGGGTGCCGGTGAGGTGAAGGCATTCGCCATCAGGCAGACGAGCGCGCTCGGACTCGGCGTCGATGATGCATCGTTCTCCGGCCATTTCAACGTCGATCTGGCAAGCGATCTCGTAGTAGTCTCCTGGACGGATCACGTTGGCGGACTGCGGCCAGCTGCCAGCCTGTCCCGCACTACCCTCGACCGGTCGGAGGAATACGGCGCATTCCGCCTGCGCACACGGATCAGGCGGCAGCAGCTCTTCATCCAGCAGGCGTGGTCGTTGAGCACCGCTCTGACATTGGGTTCAGGCGGAGAGCTGGAGCGCGCCTTGACGGGGTATCTGGGAACAATTCCCACGTCAGGCGATGACCTTTCGCCGGACGCGCGTACGCGAGTGATCGGTGCCGGACGAGGGGGCGATCGGATCGGCGCCTTCGTCGAAGCCGACTGGCGCGCCGGACCGCGAACACGATTGGTGGCCGGCGTTCGGGGAGACAGGTCCTCGCTCACCCGGCTGACCACGGTAGACCCGCGGCTCTCCGCGGCGTACTCGCCGCTCGGCGGCGTCACGCTGACCGCGGCTTGGGGAGTCTATCACCAGGTGCCAGACCCGCTCGATCACGAAGACGCACTCGCTGCCGGCGAGGATCGTTTGCCGCCGATGCGAGCGAGGCAGGGCGTGATCGGCGTTCAGATTGGGAGCGACGTGCAGCTGGTACGGGTAGAGGTGCACGCCAAACGGTTCGATGACCTTGCCCTCCGCACGCGCGACCATGAGGTGGTGTCCGGTGGCAGCGGGTACGCCAGAGGAGTAGACCTCTTCGTGAGAGGTGGTCTCCCGTTTGGCTTCCGCGTCAGGTATGCGATGAGTCACGTGAAGGCCGAGCGCACCGATCCGCATAGCGGTTCGATCGCCCGCTCTCCGTTCGACATCCGATTCAGTCACACCGCGGTCGTCGAACGGCATTTCGGCATGCACTGGACAATCGCCACTGCCTATCGCGCCGCGACGGGGCGTCCATTCACTCCGATCACTGGCGCGACGTTCGACGACGACCGCGACATCTACACGGCGGAGTACGGTGCGCCGATGGGCGAACGGCTACCCGACTTTCGACGACTCGATCTCTCGGTGAGCTGGTTCGGACGGATCACGCCGGCGTGGCAGGCCGTGTTCTACGTGACGCTCACCAACGCGCTCGATCGGACGAACGTTCAGGCCTACCGCTACTCTCCCGACTACACCCGTCGTACTCCGGTGCAAAGCGTCTTCAACCGCTCGATCTACTTCGGTACCACGATCACCCGATTCCTGGAGTGACTGCCATGCGCACGCGTGTGTTTTCGTCGTTCGTTGCCGTTGCCGCCTTCGCTGTGGGTATCGCGCCGGTGGCGGCGCAGCTCACTGGCACCGATCGATGGGCAGACTCCGCACGCCGCGAAATCGAGGCCGCCAACTCGGCCGGCGACGAAGCCCGACTCGCCGCCGCCGTCGCGCTCACCGAGCGGGCACTCGCCGTCGCGCCTAACGAGCAATGGCTCGTGTACTATCGGGCGCTCGGCCTTTACCGGTCGGCCGGCATGCTCATGGGACAGCAACGCATCGACGACGCCAGGCAGGCGTTGGAGGAGGCCGACCGCATCCTCGAAGCCCTCGTCGATAGGCAGCCGTCGGCGGACGCACTGGCCCTGCACGGCAGCGTGCTCGGCCAGTTGATCGCGGTCAGCGGGAATCAGATGATCGCCGGAATGCGCTTCGGCCCCAAGTCGGGCCGGCAGGTGGACCGCGCGATGGAGCTTGTGCCGAACAACCCGCGGGTATGGTTGATCCGCGGCCAGTCGGCGCTAGCCACGCCCCGCATGTTCGGAGGCGGTGTCGAGAAGGCACTTCACGATATCCGAAAATCGATCGAACTATTTGCCGGCACGGTGGCTCCGCCGTCTCCTCTTCCCGATTGGGGTCGCGTGGATGCATACATTTGGCTCGGCCAGGCGCTCGAACGGGACGAGAAGTGGACCGAAGCGAAAGCGGCCTATGTCGATGCACTCCAGATGGCACCTCGTCACCCGTGGATCACCCAACAGCTACTCCCCCAACTCGAGCGCCGAATGAGCTCGCCATGACGCCCCCGCTCCGGTTCGCGCTTCTATACGGGCTGGCGTGGGTGCCGTTCGGGGTGCTCTACGCGGCCATCATCGGTTCGCAACCAGGCGTCCCGCTCGGCGACGCGTTATGGGGCGGCGGCGGCACTGCGGCGCTCGCCGCGCTCCTGGGTCTGGGCGTCTGGAAGGCGACCGGTCGACTGGATCGGAGTGGGACTTCACGGCCGATGTTGCTCGCTATGCACACGCTCCTCGCCATCGCCTACGCCGCGCTGTGGACGCTCGGCCTGGTCGCAATGATGGTGATGGAAGCGCCTGGAGATGCGGTCGAGCAGTTTCTCGAGGCCGCCGTCTGGTGGCAGGCGCTCATGGGATTGTCCCTCTACGGGGTGATCGCCGGTATCGCTCACGCCGTTGGAACGGCGCGTCACATGCGCGAGCAGCAGGAACGGGTCGAGCGCGCCGAATCGCTACGCGCCGTTGCCGAGCTGCGTGCGCTGCGCGCCCAGCTGGATCCACACCTGTTGTTCAACACGCTGCACTCCATCACCGCGCTCGTGCGCAGCGATCCGCAGGCGGTTGAACAGGCGTTGGAACGGTTCGCCTCGCTGCTTCGTTATGTTCTGGACGTGAACCGCGCGCGCCGCGATGAAGTGACGGTCGAGGACGAGCTGGACTTCGTGCGCACCTATCTCGCACTCGAGCGACTGCGGTTCGGCGAGCGGTTGCGGGTGGTCGAGGAGATCGATCCTGAGGTTCTCGATTGCGCCATGCTTGCGTTCACCCTTCAGCCGCTGGTGGAAAACGCGATCCGCCATGGGATCGCGCCGCGGCCGAACGGCGGCAACCTTCGGCTCGCTGCAAGCTTCGCGGCGGACAGGCTCGAGCTCGAGGTCGGCGATGACGGGGCCGGCTCCGATCCCGCGAAGGTGGCGCTGAGCCAGGGGCTGGGATTGCGGGTCGTACGTCAGCGGCTGGACGCGCGCTACGGCGACGCGGCGACGCTCAACATAGTGACGGCACCACAGAACGGCTTTCTCGTGCACATTACGCTTCCCATCACGGCACTCCGCGCCGCGGCGCCACATCCGGTGTCGACGTGACCGATGTCCGCACGCTGATCGTAGAAGACGAGCCACTTGCGCGTGCCAAGTTGCGCGAGATCGTGGATGGTGTGCCGTGGGTGGAATGCGTTGGGGAGGCGGACAACGGCCCGCGAGCGGTCGCGATGATTGACACGCTGATGCCCGATCTGGTGCTGCTCGACATCGAGATGCCAGGTTGTACGGGGCTCGCCGTGCTGGAGCGGATCGCCCACGAGCCGGCGGTGATCTTCACGACGGCATATGATCGTTATGCGGTGAGCGCGTTCGAGCTCGAGGCGCTCGACTATCTGCTCAAGCCGTTCGGAAGCGCACGATGCGTCAGAGCGCTCGACCGCGCCCGTCGTGTCCTCGGTGCATCCAATCGCGAGGCGCCGCCGGTTCTGGAGCGCGCGCGCCGCGTGCTGGATGGATCGGGACCGCTGTCGCGCATCTTCGTCCGCGATCGCGACCGGATCCTGCCGATCGCCGTGGCCGAGATCGAGCGGCTGGAGGCCGATGACGACTACGTGGCCGTGTATACGAAAGGGCGGCGGTTTCTGGTCTACCTGACGCTCAACGATTTCGAGCGTAGGCTGGATCCTCAACGCTTTCTTCGTGTGCATCGGGCGCACATCGTGAACCTCGACGCGGTCAAGCAGCTCGTGCCTTTCGACGGAAGCCGCATGCAGGTGGAGTTGCGCGACGGGACGAAGATCATTGCGAGCCGAGCGCGTTCGCGGGACCTGAGGCAGATGGCGATGTGACTGGTTTTACGGATCCATCGGTGCCAGCGGCAAGGTAACCGACTCAACCCCTTCGTTCGCGTCCGTGCTGAGGACCCCAAAGGGCCACGGAGTCGCGTGCACCAACGGCACAATCGTATTCGGCTGTCCGGACGCCGTGTCGAGTCCAAACATCACCACTACGATCGGCAGCCACGCGTCGTCGCCTTCGATGCTGAGTTCGATCGACGTGTCCGTGAGCTGGCTCCGTGTGAACGATGAAAGAACCGGCAGGAAGTACATGTTTCCTTCGGCACCTTCGAAGTCGTCCTGCGAAGTGTCGGGAATCGTGTGGTCGACGACTACTCCTTGTCCAGCGGTGATGCGCACGTGAATCGGACTGTCGGTAGCCGAGTCTCCGATGTTCGTGCCGGTTACCAGCATCACTCTGTTGATTCCAGTGCGAATCATTCCGGCACCGATCTGCCTGACGGGAAGCGAGATGCGACCTTCCGATGAGTCGGTGCTGAGAATGGTGTCGATCAACTCGTCGTAGCCGAGTGGAACGATGTTGCCGCTCGTGAATCGCTCGCACCACGCGGCGATCACCCTGGGACGCCAGGCGTCATCGCCTCGCGTGCCAATCCGCATGTAGTAGTTCTGGGGCAGCACCTGATCCTCGGAGATGTCGTGGCGATACAGTTTTCCGCCACCTCTCTCTACGTCGCCGAAGCCCAGATCTCGGTGGACCACGTCGAGCCCGTTTTGATTGAGGATCACAACGAGCTCGTCGTCAGTTCCTGAATCGGACAGATTGCTGGTAAGGGTGGCGAGCCACAGATTCCGTATGAAGGGCATGGGCCGATCCTCTTTAACTACTGGCGGCGGGTGGGGTAGATCCGACCACGGGGATGGAATTACCGGCGCGCCCGAGTATGCGAGTCACCGCCATCGCGCGCAATCCGGCATGCCAGGGCCGGAAGTGCGGTAGGCGGACTGCCACTCCCTTCCAGAAAGCCAATTCGAATCGTTGCCAAAGCGAAACGGCGCGAAGCTTTCGCCTCGCGCCGTCCCCCGCATCCCTCGTCGCGCTCCCCACTTCCCGCGACTGTCTACCGCTCCCTCGACGGGCCGAAGTTCATCCGGATTCCGCCTTCAAGGAAGTATACCGGCCTATCGTTGAGCAGAAATCCCGGGTGTGACGGCTGCAGCGTCACCTGGGCGAAGGGCGACATCGCTCCGATCTGGCCCTGCGCGCCCAGCATGAATACCACCGAAGCACGATCCCGGCGCTCGGCGAGCTCACGCTCCACGTATGCAGCCTCATCACTCGACGAGAAGTTCGAAAGGGGCACGGCGTCGCTGATCCAGTTGAGCGCCATTCCGATCCCCGCGTAGGGACGGAGCGCACCCAGCGTCCGGGGGAAGAGCAGACCCGCCGCGGTAATCCGTCGCATGTTCTTCATCTCGATCTGATACTCACCGCCAGTGAAGTCCTCGATTCCGCTGTTCTCGGTAAAGAAAGACTGGTCGGCGGCGATATAGAGACCGAATCGCGAGCGAGTGATCAGCCATTCCCCACCGACCAGCGGTGCGGAGGCGTTCTTGACCTGTGAGGTCGAGAATGAAGCGATTCCCGCCTTTACCCCCCAGAACCACGAGTCGTCAAATCCGCGAACCGATTGGGCTGCAGAGACGGCCGGCAAAATCGCGACCGCGCAAGCGGCGGCCAACCAGCGGAACGTGCGCATGTGAGAGTGCTCCCTGAAGATACGATCGAGAGACCGGCCCTTTGGCGGATCGAATCTCAGCCGGTCGCGAGTGCCCGCCGCCGCTTGGCGGCGCCGTACCCACCGGATTTCCGGCTTAACCGAAAGACGAAGCGGTTACCGCTCCGTCACTAGCAGCATCCCGAAGCCGTTCGGAATTCCGCATATTTGAGGCTGCTGGCGGTTCAAAGGTTCCGGGACTCCCGGCCTTGCACTACTATGATGAGTAAGCCTCCCGCCCTCGATCCCGAAGCGATGCACGCAGCCGTGCCACCGCCGTATGATCCGAACTTCCGAACAGCCGTCTATGGAACGGTTTTCGGCGA
>JBGTNB010000393.1:0-5315 GCA_041743285.1 Gemmatimonadaceae bacterium | reverse complement strand
TCCATCGCAGGACCACGTGCGAACCCGATGCCCCGCCGGCGTGCAGCCATACGTCGTCAGGCGATGAGGCGTGAAATGTGAGCGCATCATTGTCCACGGCGCTCTTGCCGACCCGGATCTCCAACCCACCGCGAGAGGTGTAGCGCCTGTACGGTCGCCGCGGCTCCTCAGGCTCCGCACCGGCGGCGGAACCCTGGCGCTGCACCGGAGCCTGCTGCTCCACTCGCGCCTCCAGCTCGGCGATCCTTGCAGGGAGCGTTGCGCGCGCCCTGTCCATCGCGCGGGCACGAGCGTATAACCGCTCGGCTACCGAGGCAACGGTGTCACCTACTCGAGCCGACAGCGCGAACGGGCTCCCGTCAGGCAGCGTCAGGTTTACCGGAACGACGGCGCCCTCGGCAAGCGCCATCAACCCGTCCGCTGCGGCCCGGATTCTGGGCGCCTCTGCCGCGCGCTCCAGTTCGATCCGCATTTTCGCGATTGCCCGGTCGCGCGAATCCGTGGCCCGCGACGACGGCGATGCCGCCGGCTGGGGTGCGACGTCGATGATCGAGTCCGCGGCTTGCGCACCATCGAAGAAGGGGAAGGGCAGCAGTAGTCCATCGCAGCGCGCCGGACGCGGCGGCTCGAGAGCGGCGATGCGCTCATAGCGCTCAACGACTTGGCCGGGCTCTGAGAGCAACCACTTCGCTATGACCGTGCTCATCCAACGCCCTTGCAGAAGGGCGTGCGGATCGCCGGACGCGGCGGCAGCCTGTAACTCTGCGGCGCTAAGCAGGGGGCGCGGCTCGACCGCTGCCGGTATCGGAGCGCCAACGGCGCCGAAGCGGTGTCCGCCGTCACCGACAAGTGCAGCGCCGCGAGCATTGGGTCGCAAGGAGATCGACAGGTCCGCGGCGCGCGCCGCCGAACCCCGAAACTTGCCTTGCTTGATCAGCTGTACCACGATCCGTCGGTCATCGACCGGCGCCATCACGCCGGCGATCTCGTACCCGTCAAGCGGGCCTCGATCGTTTATCTGCTGTGCGCGATGCACACGACATTCGGGACGTGACAGGTCGAAGCGCACGGTTATCGATCCGGCAGCTCCGAGCAGCGTAGCGCGAGCCCGTGACTGCAGCACGAACGACGCGACGCGGCGGCCGCGCCACGCTTCATCGAGCTCCCGTGCGAGGTAGTGTACGGTCAGGCTGTCCACGATTTCCGCTCGTTTGACACGCGCGCAGACTGCCGATACGTTCCGGCCGTGTCAACACGCACCCCTCGGGGCGCGCGCTCCAGCCGGCGCTCCGGCTGACGACATGCGCGACATCGCGTATCTCGCGCTCGGTTCCAACATGGGCGACCGGGCCGGGTATCTCGCCGCGGCCCGCGATGCGCTGGCACAGCTTCCTCACAGCCGTGTTCTCGCCGTATCATCCGCCGAAGAAACCGCGCCGCTCGGTGGCGCAACCACCGAGCCTTTTCTCAATCAGATGATCGCGCTGGAAACGGAGTTGTCGCCTCGCGAACTGCTACGCGCCATCCACGTCATTGAACAGCAGGCGGGCCGCGAGCGGCGAGTACGCTGGGCAGCGCGCACGCTGGACATCGACATCGTCCGGTTCGCCCGACAACGAGTCAGCGAACCGGGACTTCAGGTGCCGCATCCGGAACTCGCGAATCGCGAGTTCTGGCAGCGCGAGCTCGCCGAGCTGGAGCAGTCGTCGTGAGCGCGTCGCCCAAAGCAGCGGCGAGGGTCACCGCCCGTGATTTTCTCCTGCGCAAAGAGGCCGGCGAGCGACTCACCCTCGTAACGGCGTACGATGCCCTTTTCGGCCGGTTGGTCGACGAAGCCGGAGTGGACGCGGTACTGGTGGGTGACTCGTTGGGCAACGTCATTGCTGGCCTCGAATCCACCGTGCCGGTCACGCTCGATCAGATGATCTATCACGGCGCGATGGTAAGGCGCGGAGTGAGCCGCGCGATGTTGGTCATCGACATGCCGTTCCTCACCTATCAGGTAAGCGCTGAGCAGGCGGTGACGAACTGCGGGCGCGTAATGCAGGAAAGCGGGGCGCAGGCGGTTAAGCTCGAAGGCGCTTCGAGCGAGGTGCTTCGCGGCATTCAGGCGGTGGTTCAAGTGGGCATTCCCGTCATGGGGCACCTTGGCTTTACCCCTCAATCGGTGCACGCGTTGGGCGGCCACCGAGTGCAGGGACGGGAGCCTGACGACGCAGCGCGCTTGGTGGCCGAGGCTCGTCGGCTCGAAGAAGCCGGCGTATATGCGATCGTGCTCGAATTGATTCCTGCCGCCGTCGCCGCCGACATAACGCGGAGCGTAGCGGTTCCAACGATTGGAATTGGCGCCGGAGTCGAGTGTGATGGTCAGGTCCTCGTCCTTCCCGACCTCCTAGGCTTGAACGACCGCTTTCAACCGCGATTTCTCAAGCGCTACGCGAGCATGGCTGACGACGTTCGCGATGCCGTGAGCCGCTATTGCACCGACGTCCGCGAACGCCGCTACCCTGACGACGAGCACAGCTTCTAGCATGGAGAGGGTGAGTCTCATTGCCGAGCTCCGCGCCTTGGTGCGGGACCGGCGACGCTCCGGCGCACGCATCGGCTTCGTTCCGACCATGGGAGCGTTGCACGACGGCCACCTGGCGCTGGTAGATGTCGCGCACGAGCACGCCGATACGGTCGTAATGAGCATTTTCGTCAACCCGCTTCAGTTTGGTCCAACCGAGGACTTCACGCGCTACCCGCGAGACGCCGAGGGCGATGCGGCAAAGGCGACCGCGGCGGACGTTGACGTGCTGTTCTCGCCCTCTCGCAGTGAGATGTATCCCGGCGACCGGGCAGTCGAGGTTCGGCCGATCGCGCTGGCCGACGTCTGGGAGGGTGCAGTTCGCCCCGGGCATTTCACCGGTGTACTCACCGTCGTGGCCAAACTGCTGAACATCGTGCAACCCGACGTGGCGGTGTTTGGCCAGAAAGACCTCCAGCAAGCGACGCTGGTGCAGGCGATGGTACGCGACCTCGACATCCCCAGTCGGATCGTAGTTGCCCCGACTCGAAGGGATTACGACGGCGTGGCGCTGTCGAGCCGTAATGCCTACCTGTCGCCTGACGAGCGCGCACGCGCCGGGGCGATCCCACGTGCGTTGAATTTGATCGCGGAAGAGTTCGCCGCCGGGGTACGGGATGGCACGCGACTGGAACAGCTCGGGCGCGCGGAGTTGCTGACGGCCGGCGGCGTGGACATCGAGTATCTTGCGGTCATGGACCCGATCCTGCTCCGCCGCGCCGAAACGGCCACTCCAGGCTCCATCGTCGCCCTTGCAGTTCGCATCGGCTCAACGCGGCTCATCGACAACGTGATACTGCGCGACTCGTGAGTTGGCGCGGCGTCATCGCGGCGCTCGATCCGGCCGTGCGCTACCAGTCGCGAATCGCGGTATACCAGCACCCTCTCGCCGGCAGACCAGTGCTCTGGCACGTCATCGCCGCGCTCTCGGCCGTTGATCCTCCTCCCGATCTGATCAACGTGCTTCATCGAAAGGAAAGCGTGCTGACCCTGCCTCCCGACTCCATTGTGCCTCTCGAAACCGTCGAGGTACCAGAAGAGGAAGACGCACAAGCGATGCGGCGCGCGCTGAGCGTGCCCGGCATGTTCATTATGGCCGATGGTAGCGCGCCCCTGGTCGAGGCTCAGTCGTTCGCCCGCCTTCTGCGTGCCGCTGACGATGGGGTTGTCGCGCTCGGATCGCCCGTTGCGGTTGCCGTGGCCGGCGAAGGTCTGGCCCTTGCCGCCGTGGATGATCCGTTGCGTCCAAATTCGGCAGGCACGCTTGCTCCAGGCCACGGCGACGAGCTGCTGCGCATCGACGACCGGGCGGCTTTCGCGCAAGCCGCGGTGCTGATGAGGGACAGAATCGTCAGGCGCCACCAGCGTCAGGGCGTTACTTTTCTGCTTCCCGAGACGATCTTGATCGACGTGGAGGTCACGATCGGCGCCGACACTATCGTCTACCCCGGTGCGGTGCTAGAGGGGCACACGGAGATAGGCAACGAGTGCGTGATCGGCCCGCACAGCCGAGTGGTCGAAGCACGAATTGGGCGTGGGGTCGAGCTCAAGGGATGGAACTACGTTGCGCGCACGAGCATCAGAAATCACGCCGTTCTCGACCCGTATGTGCGCCGCGGATACGATTGAGCTCCCGCCGTGGGCAGAGGTGCATGAGAGTCGGCGCGCGCACATTGCCAGGGTGACGGCGCTGCTCGACCGGTGGGTTGCGGCCATGAACATCACGCCTGACGAAGCACGGGCCTGGCACGATGCGGGCCGGTGGCACGATGCGCTGCGCGACGCCGACCCTGAGCGATTGAGGCTGACGGTCACCGACGAGATTCCCCCCGGGATGCGCCATGGCCCCGCCGCCGCCGCACGCCTGCGGAAGGACGGCGAGGGCCGGAAAGAGGTACTCGATGCCATTGCCTGGCACACGGTGGGCTTCACCGGATGGGACCGGGTCGGCCGCGCGCTTTACATGGCCGACTACCTGGAGCCCGGCCGCGACTTCGAGCGCGAAGAAAGAAAGTATCTGGCGACTCAGGTGCCTTACGACTTCGACGGCACTTTCCGGGAGGTCGTGCGGCGGCGGCTGATATGGGCGTTGCGCGAAGGACATGCTCTCCACCCTAACACAGTCGCGCTGTGGAACGCCGGACGATGACGCGCCGTCGCACGCTGGGCGTAGCCGCCGGCGCCGTACTGCTCATCGCCATGGCGGTGCTGGCAATCCGATTCGGTGCGGGAAGGGGCGCTCCCGCCGCGAACTCGCCAACCTCCGCCACCGACGCGCGGGCACCGGAGGGTGTGCGCATCCGGGTCGAGGTACTCAATGCCAGCAATGTTCAGGGTCTGGCCCGCCGGGCTACTCGTCACCTCCGCGACCGTGGATTCGACGTCGTGTATTTTGGTACGGAGCGGGAGAAGCGCGACAGTACGATCGTTCTCGATCGGGTCGGTCAGACGGAATGGGCTCGGCTAGTTGCCGCCGCGCTAGGTGGGGTGCCGACGGATTCGCAGACGGGCAGCTCACGCAGTCTGGACGTTACCGTGCTCCTCGGTCCTGACTGGATTCCGCCGTCCGAGCCTTTCCACCCGTAGCTGGCCGCACGCAGCGGCGATGTCGGTTCCGCGGCTGCGCCTTACCGCCACCTCCACCCCGGCACCTCGCAGCTGCCTTGCGAAAGCAGCGATCTCGTTAGGTGGGGTCGGCGTGAAGTCGTGCGCACCGCCGGGATGCAGCGGAATGAGATTCACGAAC
>JBGTNB010000392.1:0-4359 GCA_041743285.1 Gemmatimonadaceae bacterium | reverse complement strand
GTTACCACGACCGATCCGTGGACCTACGGAATGATGGTGCTGGTGCTGGCCGGCGCTGCATTGCTTGCCAGCTGGGTACCGGCAAGGCGGGCGGCACGCGTGGATCCGGTCGTTGCGCTGCGCAACGGTTGAATCAGGCATCCCCCGTTTCCCATTTCCCATTTCCCCTTTCCCCTTTCCCGCTTTTTTCTCATTAGTCCGCTCGCAAGGCGACGTTAGGATCGAGACGCAGTGCTCGTAATGCAGGAGCCACGCTCGCGGCGGCGGCCACGCCGAGCAGCACCGCCGCGACACTGCCGTACACCAGTGGATCGCGTGGCGATGCATCGAACATGAGCGACTCCATCCATGGCGCCGCCCATAGCGCGATCACCCCGCCGATCACCACCCCCGCCACCACCAGCCGGAGGCCGCTGGTCACGATCAGCCGGATGATGCTTCCCCCTGAGGCGCCGAGCGCCAGCCTCACGCCGAGCTCCCGGGTACGTTGTGCCACTCCATAGGCGATCATGCTGTAGAGACCGATCGCGGCCAGCACCAATGCCAGTCCTCCGAAGGCGACGAACATGGTGGCTCCGAACTGCCACGCCCGCAGGTTGGGATCGACGAGAGAGGCAAGTGGCACCACGTTCACATATGCCGCGCCTGGCATCTCCGCCTGCAGCCGCCGCCGCAGCGATTGCACGTACTGTTCAGGTACCCCGCTCACGCGCACGAACAGCTGGGGATCGATGGGTTCGGGCCGCTGGGCTGCTGGCAGGTAGTACGTGTACTCGCGCTCGGCGGCCAGGCTGCGCACGCGCATTTCTTCGGCAACGCCGATCACGGTAGTGCACGGCATGGTGTCAGCCCCGATGCGGATGCACTGGCCAATGGCTTCGCTGCGCGGCCACAGTGCCCGGGCCATTCCCTCGCTCACCACTACGACGGGCGGAGAGCTCTCGAGGTCGGTCTCGTCGAAGGCGCGTCCACGGAGCACTCGCGTGCCCAGCGTGGCAAAATAGTCAGGCGAGCCGGCTTGCAGAACGAAGGTCCCGAGCTTGCCGACCGTATCGATCCCCGGTACGTAGAGCCCGCGTCCCTCGTTGCTCCAGAAGGGGATGGACGCGGCGAGCGTCGCATGGGTGACGCCCGGCGTCGCCTGCGCGACTTCGAGCATGCGCGCGGTGAGGGTGCGTTGCTCCGATTCATCGAGTCGCACTCCACGCGGGTTAGCCGAGGCGAACAGAACCGGTTCTACATCGTAGCCTAACCGGAATTCCCGTACGTTGTGCAGGCTGCGCACGAACAGCCCGGCGCCAACGAGCAGTATGACGGAGAGCGCGGCCTGAAAAACGAGCAGCGCCGTTCCCGTTCGGGCGCGCTGATAGGTATCGTTGCGAGCACCTGCCTTGAGGGCGCTGGCCAGATCGGTGCGTCCGGCGTGCAGCGCCGGCACCATTCCAGTGAGCACCGCCGCGACGAGCGTCACGATCGCGGCGAAAAGCAGCGTCCGGCCGTCGGTAAGTACGCTCGCCGGGTCGCCGGCCGGGAGACACATGAGCCGCAGGCCGGCGCCGCCCCACTGGGCGATGGCGAGTCCGGCAGCGCCACCTAACGACGCGAGCAGCAGGCTCTCGATGAGCAGCTGCCGCAACAGCCGCCCACGGCTCACCCCAAGGGCCAGACGCATGGCGATCTCGCGCCGGCGGCTGACCGCCCGCGACAGGAGCAGATTGGCCACATTCGCGCAGGCGACGAGGAGCACGATCAGCGCCACGCCGCTGATCCATGTGGCGACCTTGGAGTCCCTTCCAGCCTGCGGACCCCGCGCCAGCTGCACGGGCCCCAGCTCACCGCGGGGCTGCGCCGACTCTACCGTACCCCACCCGGGATCGAACTCCGCTGCGGCCCGCCAGCTATCCTGGAACCCCCTGGTAAGATCGCTCTCCGCCGCGGACAGGCTGACGCCGGGCTTCCGCCTGACGATCATCTCCAGCCAGCTCCAGCCGTAGTTCCCGGAATAGTTCGCCCCGCGCACGGAGAACGCATAAGCGGTGATCGGAATGTATGCCGCCGGCACCCCTTGATCGCTCATCCCCACGAAGTGCTCCGGCGCGACTCCGACGATCGTGCTCAGTCCCCTGTCCAGTCGAAGCTGCTCGCCTATCACGTCAGGCCGGCCGCCGAACTGCGTCTGCCAATAGGTGTAGCCCAGCACCACCACCGGCGCTCCGGCCGGCACGCTGTCTTCCTCGGCCGTGAAAAATCGACCAAGCGCGGGGCGGGCATTGAAGAAGTCGAAGAAGCTCGCACTCGCCAGCGTGATCGGAAGCTCACGAAGAGCTTCGCCCTCGCCTACCGGCAGCTCGCGCGTCTGGAAGGCGGCGATTTCGCTGAACGAGCTCGTTGTGCGGAGCAGATCGAGGTAGCGCGCGAACTGGAAGTTGCGATCGATTCTCGGCTCGCTGACGTCGACCGTGTGGAGATAAACACGGTGCGTCTCATTCTGCGCGTACAGCCATGGCGGCGCCCGGAACAGCAGTCGGTCGACGACGCCGAACATCGTGGCGTTCGCCCCGATGCCGAGTCCCAGCGTGAGCACCACGCCGGCGGTGAACGCCTTGCGCGATCGCAATCCGCGGAGCGCATAGCGAAGGTCCTGGAGAGCAGTCTCGACAGCTACCACGCCACGCGCGTCGCGGGTCTCTTCCTTGATGCGATCCATTCCACCGAACGCGACGCGCGCCTGACGCGATGCTTCGGCATACGACACTCCGGAGGCGACCAGCTTCTCGACGTGACGATCGATGTGAAAACGCAGCTCGTCATCCAGCTCGGATTCCACATCCGGACGACGGAACAGCGCACGCCAGCGATAGCGAATCTCGCTCTGTACTCGGCTCAGCATCGTTTCTCCCGGGACGCGGTCAGCTCATGCGAAGCACGAGCCCGACGGCGGTCGTCAATCGCTCCCACTCCTCTGTTTCCACGGCAAGCTGCTTTCGGCCGGCTCGCGTGAGCTCGTAGAACTTGGCTCGGCGGTTGTTCTCCGACTCTCCCCACTCGGCGCTGACCCACCCCCGCCGCTCGAGGCGATGCAGGGCCGGATACAATGAGCCCTGGGGGATGGTGAGCGTCGCGCGCGACACCTGGTGCAGCCGCTCGGAGATAGCCCACCCGTGCATCGGCTCGAGTGAAAGGGTGCGCAGAATGAGAAGGTCGAGAGTGCCCTGGGGCAGGTCGAGTCGGTCGGTCATTTGCGGGCTTGGATATTACCTCGTGCTTCTACAGGAAGGAGGATACATGCGCACATGTAGAAGTACAAGGGGAAAGCCAGATGAGAATTGCGAATTGCGAGGAGAGGCGCCCACGCCATCCGAGCGCCTGGCGCCCGGGAGCGGGCGAAAGCGCGCGGTTGTTCTCGATGACCTGAGGCGCGAACGGCCCGCCGGGGAGAACCCGATTACGGTAGAGCGATCTCCGTCATCTTCTGGACTTGTCCGTTAGGCAGGAATACGTCGCCGGCAACCATGTATGGAGACTCGTCGAGCAGATACCAGATGGCGAGCAGCTTCCGGTCCGACTCCCGGCGCTCTTCCACCTTCCAGGCGTTCCACTCTGTGCCCTCCACCATCGTCGGTTCCTGGCCGATCACCGAGAATATCCGCGACTCGGCGGTGGCCATGTTAGGTCCCCACACCGGAGCGATGATCACTGCACCCCTCTTCAGGCCGACGGCAAGCGGCACGAGGTCCGACGCCGACGCAATGAATCCCATCCGTGGTATGACCTGATCGACCTGTTGGACGGCGGTATCGCTGGCGAGCCTTCTCGTCCCGTACAGGCGGTTGCCATCGATGGCGAGGCGAATCCGGGCTCCGCTCCTGGTGGTGAGTGCATAACCATAGGGCGCCATCGTCTCCAGATCGAACGTCTGCCGCAGGTCGAACCCTGGCTTGCCGGTAGCCGTATCGAACTGCCCGAGGGTCACCCAGCGCATCACCGGCCGCCCGGCCGAATCGCCGAGTGTGAGCTCGTTGGTCCATTCGTTGGTAGGCGGCGTGTCGGTCGATCCAAGATGGACACGCACTCGTGCGCGATGCGGTGCGTAGACCCTCCCATTCACCAGGGGTGAGCCGACTTCGATGCGAATCGTGTCGCTCGACACGGCACCGGCCTCCGCCCCGGAGGCAGCCTGAATCGAGAGAAGAATGGAAAGGGCGAGTGACATGGCTCGGCGCTCCGTGGGTGACCGCAGGGTACGCAGACCTCGAACGAACTCACCCTACGCTATGGCCAGGAGGATCTCGCGTCAAAGCCACACTCGTAAGAATGCGGAAAGGCTTTGGGGGCACGCGCGCGGGGGCCGCGATTTCA
>JBGTNB010000391.1:0-1640 GCA_041743285.1 Gemmatimonadaceae bacterium | reverse complement strand
CGGTGCGGCCATCCCGGCGATGGATATGCTTGCCGGCTGTGCCCGCTCTTTCCCCCGTGGGTTCGCGCGTTGCGCTCCGTGTGCTGGGTGCCCGGAGGCCGCGCTCGCGACATCGTGCATGCGCTCAAGTACGGTGGTTGGGGCAGCGTGGCCCCCGAAATCGCCGAGCGCATGGCGCGCCTGGAGTGGCCTAGCGACGTGATCGAAGAGCGAGCTGCGGTCATAGCGGTGCCGCTGGCCGCCTCACGTGAGCGCGAGCGCGGATACAATCAGAGCGCTCTGCTGGCGCGGCATCTGGCCCTTCACTGGAAGGTGCCGGACTGGTCAGCGGCACTCCAGCGAACGCGTGCGACGCGAACACAGACGCAGTTGACACCGGAGGCCAGGACGCGCAACGTTTCGGGCGCCTTCCGCGCGTCGCCGACGGCGAGCAGCAACATCCGCGGCTCGCACATTGTACTCGTAGACGATGTACTCACTACCGGCGCGACCGTGGTGGCCTGCGCCGCCGCGCTTCGCGCGGCGGGAGTCCGTATCGTCAGCATTGTTAATTTTGGGCGGGCGCCGGCGGTCGGTGACCCCTCGTGAATTGGAGCGAACAGAAAATGGCACTTCGGGTTGGGATCAACGGCTTTGGCCGGATTGGGCGGCAAGTCATTCGTGCGGCAAAGGAGCAGGGAGCCGCGCTCGACTTCGTGGCGGTGAACGACCTTACCGATACCGCGACACTTGCGCACCTGTTCAAGTACGACTCCGTGCACCGTACGTATGACGGCACCGTGAAGGGCGGAGAAGGGGAGCTTTCCATCGACGGGGATCAGATCAAGGTGTTGTCGGAAAAGGATCCGGCCAAGCTCCCGTGGAGCGATCTTGGTGTCGATGTCGTGCTGGAATCGACAGGCCGGTTCACCAACAGGGATGACGCGGCAAAGCACATCACCGCAGGTGCAAAGAAGGTCATCATCTCGGCACCGGCGAAGGGAGAAGACATCACCATCGTGATGGGCGTAAACCACGACAAGTACGACGGCAGCAAGCACCACATAGTGTCGAATGCATCATGCACCACCAACTGCCTCGTTCCGATGGTGAAGGTCATTAGAGATGCGTTCGGTTTCAAGCATGGGTCGATGACGACCATCCATAGCTACACGAACGATCAAAATCTCCTCGATCTGCCACACAAGGACCTGCGCCGTGCGCGAGCCGCCGCGATGTCGATGATTCCGACTACCACCGGCGCCGCCAAGGCTACCTCGCTCGTGATTCCGGAGGTCAAGGGGAAGATCGATGGTATAGCCATCCGCGTTCCCACACCTGACGTGAGCTTCACCGACCTCGTGGTCGAAGTGGAGCGTGCGACCGCCATTGCCGATGTGAATGCCGCCTTTCGCAAGGCGGCCGACTCCGCTCCGCTAAAGGGATTTTTGGCCTACAGCGACGAGCCGCTGGTTTCCAGCGATTACATCGGCAACCCGTACTCCTGCATCCTCGATGCGTCGAGCACCAACGTCATCGACGGCACGCTGGTGAAGGTTTGCGGCTGGTACGATAACGAATGGGGCTACGCATCACGCTGCGTCGACCTGCTCGCATTCGTCGGCGAGAGGCTGTGACCGGAGTGATGACGCGCGGCGATC
>JBGTNB010000390.1:0-2412 GCA_041743285.1 Gemmatimonadaceae bacterium | reverse complement strand
TCCGTATTCACCGGCGCGCCGCCAGCCGTTGCTTCGGATCGGCGAGGAGTTGTTCGCGAGCCTCGAGTGCTTCGGCGACGAAGGACCGTGGCTCTCTAAGCCGATCGCTCAGATAGGATACATAACGACCACGCGCAGCGGTAGCGGTTGGAAAATCGCCGCCGCCCGTGACATCCATCAGCAGGTCATCGGGAATCTGGCCCACGATACCGGCAATGACTTGGTCGGTGACGAGGGCCGCACATTCCACGTCCGCGTCCTGAATGACGTCGCTCCGGGAAAGGAGCACATGCTCGCGAATCAGTGGAAACGGCGATCGCGTGCGTTTCGCATCGACTCGTGCCCAGTCGTGGTGCGCGTACAGCGCCGCGCCGTGATCGATGAGCCAGAGCTGATTCTTCCACAGCAGCAGATTGGGATTGCGGTGAGTCCGGTCCGGATTGGTCGTGAACGCATCCAGCCATACGACTCGCGAGGCGAAGTGAGGCGTGATCAATTCTGACGCCGGCTGCATCGCGAAGTTGAACGCGCCATCGAGGTAGCGCAGGCCAACGTTGACGCCGTGGCTGCCGCGGAGCAGATCCTGAATCTCGGGATCGGGCTCGCTGCGGCCGAACTGCGGCGGCACTTCGATGATCGCCAGATCGGGAGTCGGCAGCCCAAGCGTACGTGCCAGCAATCCGACGATCAACTCGGCTACGAGCGCCTTGGCCCCCTGCCCCGCTCCGCGAAACTTGACCACGAAACGTCCACCGTTGGTGTCCACCACCGCCGGCAGCGAGCCTCCCTCCCGCAGGGGCTGCACGTAGCGGACGGCGGTGAACGTCTGGAGAGCGGACATTGGGGAAACCGGGAAGCGTATTACGGCGTAGTGACGATGAGGGTCGCGGGTACGCGTAGCCTAGCCGCCAGAGCTGATTGAAGCTAGGTATGCGCCACGGGCACTCCCTCCGGACGTGGGATTCCTCGTTGGAGAGGGACTGTCGCGGTTGTCGATCAGGAATCGATTTCTCTCCAGGTAAGACAATTGCTCCTAGCCGACACCCATGTCAAAGGTTGACAGGATACATCAGGATTGAACGGATACGTTGGATCTACTTCAGAACATAACAATTCATCTAATACCAACCGTTAGTCAGATCCATTTGATCTGTTCAATCCTGATGCATCCCGCCAACCCTAGACATGGATGCCGGTCGCGATCGTATGCTCAACAATAGATGAGTCGACCAGCGACGCGTCTTCGAGCTTCAAGAATACCCCACCGCCATGACCCAATCTGCCCGCAGTTCGATAAACGTACCACGACAAGGGAGGACCGCCCGAGCCGGGGTCGGACAATACCTTCGGCGCGGTGTCGCGACTATTGGGGGATTCATAGCACTTCTTTGGGTCGTGTGGCTCGTAAACGCGGCGTTGCTCGGCGGTTCACTGCTCGCGTTTGGAATTCTGCCGCGGACCACCCGCGGCCTGGCCGGGATACCGCTTCATCCGCTTCTCCACGCCGACAGTGTGCATCTGTTGCATAATTCCGTTGGCTTGCTCCTGTTCGGCACGCTGGCATATCTGAAGGAAGAATCTGATTTCTGGCTCGTGCTCGTGATCGGCACGTTCGCCGGAGGGCTGGCGGTGTGGCTTCTGGGCCGGCCGGCAATCCACATCGGAGCGAGCGGCGTCGTGTTCGCCTTTTTTGGCTACCTTGTATCGGTTGGGTGGTTCGAACGCCGAATCGGAACCCTCATTCTGTCGATAGTTCTCTTTCTAGGCTGGGGGTCCGTACTGCTGGGCGTGCTCCCACTGCAGCGCGGAATTTCCTGGGAAGGACATTTATTCGGCTTCGCCGCCGGTGTGTTTGCGGCATGGAGCCTGACGCAAGGCCGCGCCAGAGTTCGCGCGCGCGCCAACGCCTGACGATTCTCACACCACCATTCGACCGCCACCGCGGCGCTCAGGCCGAACGGAGATGACTTGGTGAAGGAAGCATCCAGACCCGCGGGCTATCCAGCTGTATCACCCTACCTGATCGTCGATGGTGCGGGCCGCACCATCGAGTTCCTCGTGCGTGCATTCGACGCGGTGGAGCTGCGGCGATTCCCCGATTCGAGCGGCGGAGTGATTCACGCCGAGGTGCGCATCGATGATTCCGTCCTGATGATCGCTGACGGCACGGAAGGCTGGCCGCCGATCCCTTCACACGTCCACGTGTACGTGCCAGATGTCGATACTTCATATCAGCGCGCGCTCGCGGCTGGCGCGGTTTCGGTGCAGGACCCGGTACAGAAGGACGATGCGGACAAACGCGGCGGCGTGAAGGATGCCGGCGGAACTACCTGGTGGATAGCGACGATGGTTGGTTAGGCACGAGCAACCGCACTTTCCCTTTTTCACTTTTCGGAGGCTACATGGCCGATT
>JBGTNB010000389.1:0-2211 GCA_041743285.1 Gemmatimonadaceae bacterium | reverse complement strand
GGACAACGTGCCGCGTACCTGGCTGTCGCGCGTGGAGCTCGGCTCGACGATCGCCGCGATCGCGGACGATCTCGCGACCTATCCCGAGTGGCCGATCGGCGAGTACGTGCCGGACACCGAGGCTTCGCATTACTGGCGGACGCGGTACCCGCCGTCTTAGAAAATCTTACTGTAACTATTGATTATCGCAATTCGTTCGCTCATAGCGTAATAGCGTGAACGTCTGCGGGCTCATGGCGATAGTCTGCGGCTCGAATGATTCACCGAGCGTGTGAGCCGCTCGCGGTCGATCCATCACCAACAAGCGCGGTTCTGACGTGCCGCATCAGCTGCTCATCGCGAATCTCTAGATACGTAGGTCGCCGATCCTCGGCGAGTGATTAGATAGCTCCCAGCGGGGCAGGGGACAGACTCGGTATCGCATCGGCAGGACGGCAAAGTGAATACCGTAGGTACAACGCGGAGTGAGCAACAACTCCCTGAAAAATGTGCGCACTCGGGCGGCGCCCCCCTAGCTAGCTCACCCCTACCTCGAGGGTGAAGTTTCCACTCGAGCGCTTAAGAAGCAGCAGAGCCGGCCGATAACGAGGAGTGGCCTGCTGCGGAGTAGCGCGGAGCGGAGCCAGTGACGCCTCAACTCTCGCATGCATGGTACCGGAGGATGTTTAGCATGAACAGGTCAGTCGTGTGTGTCGTCCTCGTCGTCTGTGTGCTCGTCACTGGTTGCTTGGCCACAGTGCCGGTGAATCCGTACGAGCGACCTACATTGGTTGATCCGTATCGCACAGACATGGTGGCTTATCAGCGGGACTACGGCCAGTGCGCGTCGCTGGCCAATCAAACAGACGCCCAAGCCGCGGCCAACTCTGGTGCAGTGGGCGGTGCGGTGTTGGGGGTGCTGTTTGGCGCCGCAGTCGGCGCGATCATTGGCGCGGCGTTTCACGACGCAGGTTCCGGTGCAGCGTTCGGAGCGGCATTGGGCGGCGTGGAGGGTGCCGCTGGGGGCGCTGCAGGCAGCTACGGCGCCGCCCGGGCAGATCAAGAAGGATCGCTACGCGCCTGCCTCCGCGGACGCGGATACAACCTCATTCGATAGCCCGGGAGGCCTAAATGATCATCGTACGCGCATGCGTAGTTGCTCTGCTGCTATTCGGCACCACCGGGACAAAAGCGGCCATTTGGACGGACATGTGGTGGAACCCAGCCGAATCAGGGTGGGGCGTCAACGTCGTTCAGCAGCACAATGTGATGTTCCTGACGTTCTTCGTGTACACGCCAAGCGGAACAGCCAAGTGGTACTCGGGGACTGTCCGACCGGGAGCAATACTGCCAAGCGGCTACGCGCGATGGGATGGCGACCTACTTGAGAGTAGCGGACCATACTTCGGGGGGCCATTTAATTCAAACGGCGTCAGCTCCAGGCGTGTTGGCGCAGTCTCGTTCTTGCCGAGCGCTGTGGGGAGGGCCAGTTTGGCTTACTCGGTGGACGGGGCAACCGTTAACAAGGCAATAGAGCGGACGACGTTCAATCATATTCCTTTAGGCGGAACATACGCTGGCGGATATAGCGTGAAGCGGAGCACGTGCTCCTGGGTACCGGTCGGCACGCTTGGCTCGATCGATCTGGTCATCTCAGCGACGGTGAACCCGGGCGCGCCAACCGGGAACATTTTAACGTCGGTGTCCTTTGACCTCGACACACCGTGCGTACTTGCGGGAACGTATCGACAGTATGGGTCGGTCTATTCCGTCGCAAACGTTGCAGCTTGTCCTGCGTCGATTGGCCTAATCAGTTACAACGACCTGCACTCGTCTGACGACAGCATCGACGGCAACATGGCGATCAATGTATCCGGCTGTACCGTTGGCATCGCGTTTGGTGCGGCCCGCCGCTAGAGCAGCTCCAGCCAGCCGGAGGAGCCCCCCCAACACAATGGATTTAGCCCATCCCGTGCGAGGACGCAAATGATTCAGCGCCTGACTTCGCCGCTCTAAGTCGCATCGAGGATGTATGTTCGAGCGCGAGAGATCATCTTGCGAACGTCTTCCGACGTGTGAATCGTTACCAGCTCGACCTGCGGATGTGCCAATCCGAAAACGCGAAATACTTCGTCGGCGAACGCCTGGCCGATGGACTCGATGTCGGCGAAGTCGAGAATTACCGTCTTGAAGCGTTCAAAGCGAGCCAATAGCCGCTTGGCCTGCGACCTC
>JBGTNB010000388.1:0-22933 GCA_041743285.1 Gemmatimonadaceae bacterium | reverse complement strand
CCAGACATCGGCGCGCGTCGCGAGCGGCTCGCCGCTGGGTGGGAGAACTCCGACGACGGTGTGGGAAATGCCGTCGATGTTTACGCTCCGTCCGACTGCCGTGGCGGGGCCGCCTAACGCCCGCACCGCGAGCGTGTGGCTCACGACGGTGACACGCTCCGCGCCGACCGGCTCATCGCGCGGCTCGATCAGACGTCCGGCCGCGGCGTGCAGGCCGAGTACCTGGAAGTAGCCTGACGTCACTCTCCCGACGCGAACCTGCTCGGGACTAGCGCCGGCATGGAATGCCGCCTCGTCCGCTCGCAGCGCACCGATGGCAGCGAAGCTTCGCTGCTGTTCCTCTATACCGCGGAAGTCCACCGTCGATAGGGAAGGGAATCCTCGATAGAAGATTATGGCGAGGTCGTCGTGCAATGGGTTTCGGAGCACGGCGTTGACGGCGCTGAAAACCGCGGTCGTGGATCCGATGCCGAGCGCTAGCACGCCAATGGTCGATAGGGCGAAGCCGGGGCTGCGCAGCAGGGCGCGGGCGGCGTGTCGCAGGTCCCTGATCGCGTGCTCGAACCACTGTATCCCGCGCGCATCACGGTGCTCTTCCTGATACCGCGTTACGCCGCCGAACCTTACGAGCGAGAGCCGGCGGGCTTCGCCAGGCGGCACGCCCTGGGCGCGCGCGATGTCCTCGGCCTCGAGCGCGAGGTGGAGGCGCATCTCCTCATCGAGCTCGCGATCGACGATGCGGCGACGGAACAGCGCGTCGATCCGACGGGTGAGACGCTGCCGCCAGTTCATGGGTCGCCGGCCTCGCCTGCCAACTGCCGCAACCGCACAGAGATGCGTGATCCGTCGAGTGAGCCCAGGAGGAGCGTCTCGAAGACTGGCAGGTCCAGCGTTTCCTGGAGAAGGTCAGCCCCGGTGGCCATGTGGTCTTGCTCCGATAGTGATACCTCGACGTCCGACAATATTGCCGTTGTTGTCGAATGTCAAGGTATCATGGTCGGCGCAGCTTTTGGGTGCTTTTCGGGGCGATCGGGTAGGGAATCGGGAATGGGGAATCGGGAATTTGGGTGAGCGGCAAATGGGAAACGGGAAACGGGAAACGGGAAACGGGAGAGGTGAGCGTCGAGGGTAAGTGGGTTCGAGCCTCCCCATTCCCGATTCCCGATTCCCGATTCCCGATTCCCGATTCCGATTCCCGTTTCCCGCTTTTCCGTCACGGTCCCAGGTCATAGAGCAGCCGGTAGAACGCCGTCCGGACCGGATCTGCCTCTATCCCATAGGCCCGGAGAAAGGTTTGCTCCCACCCCGGGCCGTAGTTCCAGGTAACGCTCCAGGTCGCAACGGCCAGATCCCACCACCGGTCGGCGACTCCGAGTCCGCCGAGATCGACGTAGCCCGACACTCTTCCATTATCGATCAGCACGTTGGGAGGGCAGTAATCTCCGTGGCAGACGACCAGGTCTTCGTCGGTGGGGCAGGTGGCTTCCAGCCGGCCCAACGCCTGGTTAGGCGTCAGGTGCGCGTGCTCGATGTGGAAGTGAACCTCTGGATCGACGCGGCCCTCAGCCACTCGCGCTCGCGCAAGCTCGAGAGCTTTCGGTACGCGATTGCTGAATGGACAGTCCGGCACCGGCGCGTCATGAAACGCGCGTAGACCGCGGGCCAGAATGGGTACCAGTAAGGCAGGTTGGGCGGCCAGTCGTTCGTCGGTACCTGGTACGCCGGGCAGCCCCGCTGTCAGCAGCCACTCCACGCCGGATTCCCGGCCGTGCTCGATGACCCTGGGTACCGGAAGATGAGCCGCTGCCCACTCCATTCTCATGCGCTCATCCTCGACGCCCGGCTCCCAACCTAACGTCATCACCTTGACGAATCGCACGCTCCGCCCATCATCCAGTCGCCACGTTGCCGTCTGAGGGCCGTTGGTATAGGCGAGCTGCACGGCCCAGCCGGAATGCTTGTAGGCGACTGAGTGGGGAATGAGCGGCGGATCGAGCATTCAGGCTGCGCGGAATGTGTGTCGACCACGCACTACGAAGGCGAATTTAAGAATGGCGAATTGCGGTCCTTCGGGAAGAGCGTGGGTGGCAAACTACCAAGGAAAACAGCATACACAGAGTACGCCGATTACGCAGAGGCCGATCGATGCCTGACTCCGCTATCTGCGTAATCGGCGTAATCTGTGGTTCCGATGGGCCTGCCCCATCGCCTTCGGTGCCGGACCAGGCAGGCCTAACGGCGGTCGCTAGCGTCCACCCGCCAGGAACGGCGGATGCACCTCGATACCGAAGCGGAGGTTCTTGCCGGTAGCGCCGTAATTACTGATGCCGGCTCCGCCTTGCAGGTTGAAGTTCCAGTCGCTCTCGCCCACCGGAACTCCCGCGATCGCGGTAAACGACCAGCCGTTGTTGCTGAAAGAGGGAGCGATGTCGCTATCGAAGCTCGTACGCAGACGTGAGGCGGCGGCTTCGGCACCGACCCAGAACATCGTCAGAGGGAAGCGAATCTGACCGCCGAGCTCGAATAGATCGTCGCGTCCGCCGTCGAACGTGAGATACGTGTACGACGCCATCGGGTGCACCGTCATGCTGCCTTCGCCCACTTGGAAGCCCGGCGCCGCCCGGAAGTGGAGGCCCTTCTCCCACGGGCTCGACGTGTGGAAGCTAGGTCCAAATGCACAACCGGCGGTGGCAACTGCAACGAGTACGAGCATGAACTGGAGTCTGCGAGTGCGCACGGTACCTCCTCTTCAAGGGGAACGTGGACTGCGGGATGCAACCAGATTGCACGACACTCTCGAGGGCTTCCAACGTCTGACGATGTGATTGGGCTTTAAATCTCGCCTGAGGCGTTTCTAGACTGAAGTAGTAGCGTGGGCGGGTGCCGACCCGTCCGCGTACGTTGGCGTCGACCGTAGAATCTGAAGCTCGTCGTCCGTCATTTCAGGTTGTATGTCGGTGAACAGGGGGGTAGTCAGATATCGTTCACCAGTATCGGGAAGCATGCAAAGGATCGACGTTCCCTCTGGCGCGCCCTGAGCTACATCCATCGCTGCCGCGAACGTGCCCCCGGCCGAGATGCCCACGAAGATCCCCTCCTTCGCCGCGAGCTGCCTGCTCCACCGCATCGCGTCAGGCGCGGACACGGTGATCACCCGGTGGACGACGTTTGCATCGACCGCGTCGCCCGTCAACTTGGGAATGAAATCGGGACTCCAACCCTGAATCGGGTGCGGCTTCCATGCGCCGTGCCGCGTGGCCGGAGAACCATCGGCGTTCCGCTCTTGGCGGATTCCGCTTGATATTAACGGCGCATCCGCCGGTTCGGAGAGCACGATCTTCGTTTCGGGCCGCTCCTTCGCCAAAACGCGGGAGACGCCCTTGAGCGTTCCGCCGGTTCCGAACCCGGTAATCCAATAGTCCAGTCGCTCGCCGGCAAAATCGGTGAGAATTTCCCGAGCCGTAGTACGCGAGTGGATGTCGGCGTTCGCCTCGTTCTCGAACTGGCGGGTGAGAAACCAGCCATGTTGCTTGGCGAGCTCGACGGCCTTCTTGACCATCCCGGTGCCACCGCCTGCCGCCGGTGTGAGGATGACCTTGGCGCCGAGGAATCGCATCAGCCGCCGCCGCTCAATGCTGAACGTTTCGGCCATGGTAACCACGAGCGGATATCCCTTCTGCGCGCACACCATGGCCAGGCCGATGCCGGTGTTGCCGCTCGTTGCCTCGATCACCGTCTGTCCCGGCCGGAGCGTGCCCGTTCGCTCGGCATCCTCAATCACCCCGAGCGCCAGCCTGTCCTTCACAGATCCCAATGGGTTGAACGACTCCAACTTGACGTAGAGGTCAATGCCTGCCGGTGCGAGCTTACCTACCTTGACGACCGGCGTGTTGCCGATCGTTTCGAGGATGTTTGCGAATCGGGTCATGTGCTTGGGAGTCAGGGAAGTCGAACGGGACAGGCGAATATAGGCGTGAAGGCAAACCTGTGGCGATGCCAGCCACTTGACGCTACGTCCAACGAGCCAAGCCGTCCGATCGGTTCGCACAATGGACGTTCAGTCTCGTGGCGATAAGTTTCGCGCGACTGCAGACGAGCTGGCGAGGCACTTCCGCGCAGATACATGTGCGTCGGGAACCATCGCGATCCTAACGGGATTAATTCGAGTACCGACTTGTTTTGCGAGCTCACAATCGCCGGTGCCGCGCAGCCGTCAAATAGTGAAGTCGGCTGAGGACCCTGCGGCTGACTCTTTTCCGGAGGATTCTGGCATGGCTGAGAAAGAACTCGTATTGGTGACTGGAGCGACGGGCAATCAGGGTGGCGCGATTGCCGGAGAGCTGTTGGCGGCCGGCTGGCCGGTTCGCGCGATGACTCGCAAGCCGGACGGCGAGGCCGCGCGTGCATTGGCAGCCAAGGGGGCGGAGGTCATACGGGGAGATCTGGACGACGAGGCCTCAATTCGTAGTGCCATGAAAGGCGCTTGGGGTGCCGTGGCCGTGCAGAACACCTGGGAGGCTGGCGTAGCGGGCGAGGAGGAGCAGGGGAAGCGGTTTGCACACGTGGCGAAGGACGCCGGCATCCAGCACCTGCTGTATCAATCGGTCGGTTCCGCGCACCGCAAGACGGGGATCCCGCACTTCGACAACAAGTGGCGCATTGAAGAGACCATCCGCGACCTCGAGATTCCGTCATGGACGGTGCTCCGCCCGGTGTTCTTCATGGAGAATTTTCTGTCACCCTGGTTCAAGCCATACATCGACCAGGGTAACCTGGCGATAGGCATGAAACCCGAGACCAGGCTGCAAATGATTGCCGTGCGTGACATCGGCAAGTACGGACACCGGGCATTGGAGCGGCACGCGGAGCTCAACGGTCGTGCGATCGACCTGGCTGGCGACGAGCTTACCGGTCCGGAGGCGGCGGCCATTCTGAGCGATGTCACCGGTCGCAAGATCTCTTTCTACCAGGTACCGATAGACCAGGTACGCGCCGGCAGCGAAGAATTCGCGATCATGCTGGAATGGTTCGACAAAGTCGGGTATGACGCCGACATCGAAGGAACCGCCAGGGAGTTCGGCGTGAAGCCCACGAGTTTCAGGAAGTGGGCAGACGCGCAGAACTGGAGTTGAGCGCCAGTCACATCAGGATATCCACACAAAATGGCCCAGACCCACAAGGGTACTATCGCGATCCTAACGGGCGGCGGCGACGTGCCGGGACTCAATCCGGCAATCCGCGCCGTCACCGTCCGTGCGTTGCGCGAAGGATATCGCGTGCTCGGAATCCGGCGCGGGTGGGCCGGGCTGGTCGACCTGGTACCTGACAAGCAGGTGGACAACGCCGACCATGTCCAGGAACTGACCGAGCCGGTGGTGAATCGAGCGGGCCGCACAGGCGGGACCTTTCTGCACACCTCGCGTACCAGGCCAAGCCACCTTCCACTCGGGCGCGTGCCGCCGCACCTCGTGGACAGCTATACCGAAGACTTGAACGATGTGACGCCCGACATTCTCCGCAATCTGGAGTTCCTGGGCGTCGAAGCGCTGATTCCGATAGGCGGAGACGACACTCTGAGCTATGCCTTACGACTGCACAAGCTCGGCGTTCCGGTGGTGGCGGTGCCGAAGACGATGGACAACGATGTTCCCGGCACCGACTACTGCATCGGCTTCAGCACCTGCGTCACGCGGACCATCGAGCTCACCCATCAGCTGCGAACGTCTGCAGGGTCGCACGAACGGTTTCTCGTAATAGAAGTATTTGGGCGTTATGCCGGCTTCACCGCTCTGCTCCCCACGATGGCCGGCGCCGCCGACCGGTGCGTGATCCCCGAGTATCCATTCGAGACCGAGCACCTCGCCGAGCTGATGTCGTACGACCGCGGCCGCCATCCCAGCAAATACTCGGTGGTGCTCGTCTCCGAAGGTGCAACGGTGACACGCCAGGAAGGGATGTCGTACGAGGGTGAGGAGTCCGACCAGTACGGTCACCGCAAGCTCGGCGGGATCGGCGACAAGTTGGCGGCGGCACTCAAGGACCTCTCTCCCCGCTTCAACAACGGCCGGCGCGTCGACGTCGTGAGCCAGAGGCTTGGCTATCTCGTTCGTTCCGGCGCGCCCGATGCCCTGGATTCGATCGTTCCAATGGCGTTCGGCAACCTGGCGCTGGATCAGGTGCTGGCGGGGAATTACGGCAGGCTCGTCAGCATCCACAAAGGCCATTACGACAGTGTGCCGCTCGAGACCATGGCGGGGGAAAAGAAATTCGTGCGCGTGGACCGGTATTACAACACGGAGCGCCTGCGGCCCAAGTACGAAACCTTCAACAACCAGCCGCTTTTCGTGATGACGAGCGACGTGTGACGTTTCCCTTCGCTGTCGTAAACGTTAGTATTGCGCGCATTGGCGGTTTCTAATGAAGTCCATAGAGGTGTAGCGCGTCCCGGTTGCGAGCGTCGGTCATGCTCGCTTCGAGCCGGTTGCTCTTCGAAGCAACGCGTGAGGCGGCAACCACTGTGAGGGCGATGGCGTGCCGTGCTCGCTTGCATTAGCGCGGCGGTTTGGATAGCCTTTCTCATAACCACTTCAGGACCGCACGCGTTCGAGCACTGCGCCGGTGAGCGCGTCGGCTACCGGAGAGTTTCAACTCACGAGATGCCGCCAGAGACACCGACCGAGCGGGAACTGTTGCGCCGGCTCATCGCTCGTGAGCGAGCGCCTGACGAGGCACTGGATACCGCCGCCGCTGCGCAGGACGCGTGCGACCGGGTGTGTCACGAGCTCGCGCGCTGGGTGGGCACCGGGGGCAGCGTCGCCCTGATTGGCCGGGCTCTCGCCGAGGCCCGAGCCCAACACCCAATCCTCACGGATATCCAGATCGATGATCACTCGAGTGTCGCGTTCAAAGGAGTAGCCGAGAGCATCAAGGAACATGGCGCCGAAGTCGTCGCCCGCGGCCTCGAAGCCTTTCTCGAGTCGCTCATCGGTCTGCTTGGACGGCTGATCGGATACGATCTTGCCGCGACGTTCGTGGAACGGAGCGCGCTGAACGACTCGCCAGCGGCGGGGAACTCCATGGGGCGGAGGAAGGGCTCATGACCAGGAAGGTTAAACGAAAGGATGTTGACCGAATGCGCCTCCTCGAAACCGGCGTATCCGGTTTGGATGCGGTGATAGGTGGAGGGTTGCCTGAGTATTCCTTCAATCTGATTGCTGGCGGGCCTGGCGCCGGCAAGACCACGCTAGCCCAGCAAATTGTGTTTGGCTGCGCTACAGCCGCCCACCCCGCGCTCTACTTCACGGTGCTCGGCGAGCCCACGCTCAAGATGCTCCGGTACCAGCGGGAGTTCAGCTTCTTCGACCCCTCGAAGGTGGGCACGGCGGTTCAGTACATCAACCTGAGTGCGGAGGCACTCGAGCGCGATCTGAGCGAGGTTCTTACCCGGATTGTGAGCGAAGTCGAGAGAGCGAAGCCCGGAATAATCGTCGTCGACTCGTTCCGCACCATCGGAGGAACGCAAGGGGCTCTCGGCGAAGGAGCATTCTCGGTCGACCATTTCATCCAGCGCCTGGCGCTGCACCTGACGAGTTGGGAAGTAACATCCTTCCTGCTTGGCGAATATGCGGAACAGGAGCAGCGGAGCCCGGTCTTCACTGTTGCCGACGGCGTGTTCTGGCTATCGCAGGTCACCGATCGGAACTCGGTCGTGCGGAAGCTCCAGGTCATCAAGAGCCGTGGCGCAGCACCAATGCCCGGTCTGCATACGTTTCGCATCACCGATGGCGGCGTCCAGATATTCCCACGGATTCCGGAACAACAGCGTTCGCGCAAACCGCAGGCGGTGAAGCGACTATCGACGGGAGTGCCGGGCCTGGACGAGATCATGGGGGGCGGTATCCCGTCGGGCGATGCAGTGATGGTCGCGGGCCCGGCAGGCAGCGGCAAGACCACCTTCGCCACACAGTTCGCTGCCGAGGGGCTTCGCCAGGGCGAGGCGGTCGTAATCGTCGTGTTCGAAGAGTATCCGGAAGAGTATCTTGCCCGCGCATCCTTCCGAAACCAGGGTCTGGAGAAGCTGGCTGAAGCCGGCAAGTTGAGGATCATCTACCTCCGCCCGCTCGACCTTTCCGTGGATGAAACGCTGGCGGAAATTCTCCTAGCTGTAAATGAGCTCGAGCCGGAGCGCGTGGTCATCGACTCGCTCTCCGGCTTCGAGATTGCTCTCGCCCCGGCGTTTCGCGAGGATTTTCGCGAGTCGCTCTATCGGCTTGTCGGTGCGTTGACCGCCACCGGGGTGACGGTCTACATGACCGCCGAGATCGTCGCCGGCTATCCCGGTCCCGTCACCAATGAAAAGGTATCGTTCATCACGGATGACATCATAGTTCAACGCTACGTTGAGATCGGAGGCGAGCTTCGCCAGGTGCTCGTAGTGGTCAAGATGCGTGGGAGCAGTCACAGCCGCGAGTTCCGCCTCTACGACGTCGGGGCCAGCGGTGCGGTGGTGGGCGGCTCACTCGGGGACTATCATGTAATCATTACGGGAGCGCCCGAGCTTCAAGAGCGAACGGGCGGTATCGGCAACCTGGGACTGACCACCAGGGAGAGTGCAATCCTCGACGCACTCGTTAGGCTCGGCGGGGGCTCGCGCGACGAGATCGCGGTGCGCGTTGGCTCGCCTCCCGGAGAAATTACGCAGTCGCTCGAGCGGCTCGAGGCGCTTGGTTATATCACAGTCACCAAGGGCGTATATCGGGCCGAGGCTCGAGCCAATCGGTAACGGTTGTGAGGAAATGGATCGCGCCGAGGAACCCGGTATGCGACCCGAAGCACCGAGGACGGTGATTTGACGGTCTACACCAAAAGAACGCTTGCCCCCTACATGGACCGCGTCTCCGCGGCAGTCGCGGTGACACGCGGTGCCGCGCATTCGCTCATTTACGCGAATCGTGCCTTTCGCGGCTTCGCATCGGCGAATCGTGAGGCAGTTGTCGGGCGGCCGATCATGGCCGCGTTCTCAGACCGGGAATCGAATGACCTGACCGCCGTGCTCGACCGGGCGTTTCGCACGGGCGTCCCCTCGCATGATCAGCGTATCGAGAGGGGCGAACGCAGCGCGCCGGTCTTGAGCTGCACGGTATGGCCTGTGGCTGGAGCAAATGGCGAGGAAGCACATCTTCTCGTCGAGCTGCGCCAGGCAACGGAGGTGGAGGAGACACTTGCTCTGCAGCGGCTGGTTTCAGAGCGGATGGTCCTGAGTGCGCTCAGGGAGCGCGACATGGCGGAAAGCGCCGAAGAGTCCCGGCGAGGCGCCGCTCATCTCGCGGAAACGAGCCGCTTGTTTGCCGAATCGCTCGACGAACGCACTACGCTCGATGCGATTGCCAGACTGTCGCTCCCCCACCTCGGCGCCTGGTGTATCGTCGACGTCATCGACGGCGGCGGAAACATGCGCCGCCTTCGCGTCATCCACCCGGATCCGGCCAAGCAGGCGCTCTTTGATGGCCTCGAGGACCGGTGGCTGCTCGATCCAGCCGATGCATTTGGCGCACCGGCCATACTCCGCAGCGCCCAGCCGGTGTCGATCGCCGATGCGACCGAAGCGATGCTCGCCGCCGCCGACCATGACGACAAGACGCAGAAGATCCTTCAGGATTTCGGAGTCGGCGCCCTGCTCACGGTTCCCCTGGTAATTCACGAGCGGGTCGTTGGGGCGATCACATTTGTAAGTGGGGAGCGCGGCTACGTCTATACCGAGGCAGACCGGGAACTCGCTACTGATCTCGCGCTGCGGAGCGCGATGGCGCTCGAGAGCGCTCGCCTGCATGGCGAGGCGCTCTCACTAAGGAAAAAGGCGGAAGCGGCAAGTCAGGCAAAGAGTGCGTTCTTAAGCACGATGAGCCACGAGCTGCGCACACCGCTCAATGCTATCGGCGGCTACGTAGAGCTCCTGGACATGGGGCTTCGAGGGCCGGTTACGGAAGCGCAGCGCGCCGATCTGGCGAGAATCCGAAACAATCAGCAGCATCTGTTGGCCCTCATCGTCGACATCCTCGATCTCGTACGCGTGGGGAGCGGCAAGCTGGAATACGATATCCGTGATTTCGTCGTGGAAGAGGTGCTCAGTGCCGCCGTAGCCATAGTCGAATCCCTCATTGTGCAGAAAACCATCGTCTACGACACCATTGACTGCGATCCGGCGCTCGTGGCGCGCGGCGATCCGGCCAAGGTGATTCAGATCTTCGTAAACCTGCTCTCCAACGCCGTGAAGTTCACACATCCGGGCGGACAGATGGCGATAGGCTGCGTGGCCACCGATAAAGTCATTCAGCTGTACGTTTCGGACACGGGCGTTGGAATTCCAGCGGACAAGCTGGAGGACATTTTCGACCCGTTCTTCCAGGTGCATGGTGGACTGGCTGGCAGGGACAGTGGCGTGGGCCTTGGCCTGGCAATCAGCCGGGAGCTTGCCCATGCCATGCACGGCGAGCTGTCGGTGGAAAGCGAACTCGGACTGGGTTCGCGATTCACCCTGACACTTCCTCGTGTATCGCTTTCCCGTGGCGCATAACAACGTTCGCTGACCGTCTGGCAGTCATCAGCCATTGCTGGACCGCAAGCCTGCTTTTCACCCCCGCCCAGCGCATGATACGCATTCTTCTTCTCCTCGGGACGATCGCGCTCGCGTCAGCTACGCCAGCCGATGCTCAGCGCCAACCAACGGCCGCTGCTGCTGACAGCTTCGACATCCTGATCACTGGCGGCCGCCTGTTCGACGGAACCGGCAATCCTGCCTACTTTGCCGATGTCGGCATCCGCGCCGGCCGCATTGTCGCCGTGGGCCAGTTGTCAGGTGCGAAGGCGGGGCGCACGATCGATGCCCGTGGCAAGCATATAACGCCCGGGTTCATCGACATCCACTCTCATGCCGACGATGGCGCGCGGGCTAGTGGAGGGTTCAGGGATGCCGATGCCCGGCGCCGCGCCGCCCCAAATCTCGTTATGCAGGGAGTGACCACCGTCGTAGTCAACCACGATGGCCGGTCGCCCCTTCCGATTAGCGACCAGCGCACGGCGCTCGAGCAGAATGGCATCGGTCCGAATGCGATGCTCATGGTCGGTCACGGAAGCGTGCGAAGGGACGTGTTGGGCAACGACTTCCGCCGGCCGGCCCGCCCCGATGAAATCGCGCGAATGCGGGAGATGGTGCGCCAGGCAATGACGGAAGGCGCGGTAGGGCTTTCAGCCGGGCTCGAGTACGCGCCGGGACGGTGGAGCACGACCGCGGAGGTTGTGGAAGTGGCGCGCGCGATAGTGCCGTTCGGTGGAGTCTATATCTCGCACCAGCGGGCAGAGGGTGCCGATCCAATGTGGTATTGGCCCAGCCAGGATTCGGCGGGCCCGCCAACGCTACTGGACGCGATTCGGGAAACGATCGAGGTCGGCGAGGCGACCGGGGCACGGGTCGTCGCATCTCACATAAAGGTGAAAGGGCAGAACTACTGGGGCTCCAGCGGCGCCGCCATTCAATTGATCGAGCGAGCGCGCGAGCGCGGTGTGGACGTCTGGGCCGATCAGTACACCTATTCGACCAGCGGAACCGACGGCAACACGGTGCTCATTCCGGGTTGGGCGTTAGGTACGGGAACCGTCGGCGATGGAGGGAGTCCGCAGGCGCGCGATTTTCCAGCTGCGTTGCGCTCCGTGCTCGCCGACTCCGCATCGGCGGCGCGTCTGCGCCGCGACATCGCTCACGAGATCGCCCGGCGCGGCGGGCCGGCCAATGTCGTTGTGTTCGACTACCCGGATTCTGCGAAAGTCGGAAAGAGTCTGGCCGAGCTGGCAGCGGCGCGTAAGGCGACTCCGGTGGAGACGGCAATCGCGCTGCAGATGGAAGGTCGCCGGGACCGGCCGGGTGGCGGACGCATGCGCGGTTTTTCAATGGACGAGAGGGACATGGAGCATTACGCGGCGCAGCCGTGGGTCGCGACCGCATCCGACGCCGGCATTGCGCTTCCCGACGATGGCTCCTCGACACATGCACGGTTCTACGGGACGTTTCCCCGCAAGATCCGGCATTACGCGATGGAACGCGGCGCGCTCTCGGTAGAAGACGCGATCAGGTCCATGACCAGCCTGCCCGCGCAGATCATGGGCCTCACCGACCGCGGGTTGCTCCGGGAGGGGACGGCAGCCGATCTGGTGGTGCTCGACCTCGCACGACTGAGGGACAAGGCGACCTTTTTCGCGCCGCACCAATACCCCGAAGGAATAGAGATCGTGCTGGTCAACGGCGTGCCCGTGGTCGACGGAGGGCAGCTCACCTGGAAGCTGCCGGGAAAGGTTCTTACGGGGGTCGGGGGTAAGGGGCGCTAGGGGCCAGGGGCCAGGGGCTCTTTGTACATCCATCACATAACGCATTCCCAGCAGATGATAAAGCCGCATAACCAGTCGAACCTGTCGCGCTTTTTCTCGCGCGCCGCGTTGCGCATCCTTTCACTCGCGCTGCTCGCGGCCGCGTCCGCATCGTGCGCGACCGTTCCGGCAACGAACACCAGTGCATCTCGTGCGGCGGCGGTATCCTCTGCCCCCGTCTATCCCGGAGCGGAATGGGAGCGAGTATCGGATCCCGAAGCCGCCGGGTGGTCGGCCGCCGGGCTGGACAGCGTGCGAACCGTACTATCCAACGCCTCGACGACTGGCCTGATGGCGGTGGCGGGAGGCAAGGTCATCTTCGAGTACGGTGACCTCGACACGCTCAGTTACCTTGCCTCGGTTCGGAAGAGCATTCTCGCTATGCTGTTCGGTAACTATGTGGCCAGCGGCAAGGTGAACCTCGACAAGACGCTCGCCGAGCTGAACTTCGATGACGTGGGCGGGCTGCTGCCCAACGAGCGGCAAGCCACCATCCGAGATCTACTCACCGCGCGCTCCGGCGTGTATCACGCCGCTTCGAATGCGGGAGACGATCTGGCCTCCGCTCCGCCGCGCGGATCCAAACCGCATGGCACCTATCAGCTCTATAGCAACTGGGATTTCAACGCCGTAGGAGCAATCTTCGAGCAGGAGACGGGGCGCGACATCTACGACGCGCTTGGCACCGACCTCGCCATACCGATCGGGATGCAGGACTGGGACCGGGACGCACAAGTCAAGAATGGCGACACCACACGCTCGAAGTATCTCGCCTATCACATGAACCTGTCGACGCGCGACATGGCACGCATCGGCTACCTCATGCTTCGCGAGGGTAATTGGGCGGGGAGGCAGTTGGTACCGCGCGACTGGGTACGGGAGATCACGCGTGCAGTGACGCCGGTGCACGAGATGAATCCCGAGCACTATCGCGATGGCCCGTTTGGCTACGGCTACCTATGGTGGATTTGGGATGGACGCTGGAATACCGGCCCATACAGGGGTGGCTACAGCGGCCTGGGCGCGGTTGGCCAGCACATCACCGTACTGCCGGAGCTGGATCTCGTAGTAGCACACAAGACCGCGCCTCGGCGTGGCCAGCGGGTGTCTCACGATCAGTACCTCGAGATTCTGGATCTGATCGTTCAGGCGCATTGCGGGAGCACGTGCAAACGGTAATGGGTGCGCCGGGTTCGAGTACCGAAGCGTATGAGTTGGGCAGTCATCGCCCGGGCGACCTGGGGTGGATCGTTCAGCGGCATGGTGCGTTGTACGCCGAGGAATACGGGTGGAGCGCCGAGTTCGAGGCTCTGGTGGCTGAGATCGCCGCCGCCTTCCTGCGGAATTTCGATCCGGCGATGGAGCATTGCTGGATAGCAAGGCGCGGGGAAGTCAATGTTGGCTGCGTCATCCTCGTCAGGCATCCGGATCGCCGGGGTGTGGCCCGGCTCCGCTGCCTTCTGGTCGAGCCTGCCGCGCGCGGGTTGGGCCTGGGGGCCCGACTGGTTAGCGAATGCACCCGGTTTGCGCGCGATGCGGGATACGAACGAATAACTCTGTGGACAAACGATGTTCTCGTGTCGGCGCGAAGGCTTTACGAAGCAGAAGGATATGCCCTGGTGGGCGAGGAGCCGCACGAACGCTTTGGCCCAAGCATGATGGCGCAGACGTGGGAGTTGGTGCTTTGAGACCGTTGGTCATTTCCCATTGTCGCATCGGACCGGCAGTCGGCGCATTTCACTGGTGGCGGCCGCGGTGGTATCATACCGCTGCGGGCCGCTGGCCCCATTGACCCTGCGTTCCTACATTCTGCTCATGACGGCAATCGATCCCGTTACCGGCGACGCGTCGCGCAAACCGTTGGATGAGGAAATCGACGCGTACGGCCTCACGCATCCCGGCAAGGTGCGTGAGACGAATGAGGATCACTTTCTCATTTCTTCGCTGCACAGGAATGTGAAAGTCCACATGACGAGTCTCTCCAATCCGGAGAGCCTCTCCGGTGATACGGGCCGGCTGGCGTTTCTGGCGATGGTCGCCGATGGCGTGGGCGGAGCGCCACACGGTAGCGATGCAAGTCGTTGGGCGGTCGAGGCCAGCATGCACTATCTCATGCAGAGCCTCCATTGCTACTACAACGCCGATTCGACGAACGAGGCGACCTTTACCCAGGCGCTTCAGGAAACGGCGATCCATTGTCACCGGCAACTGCTGGAGCGATCGGCCGAAGATACAGCGTACGACGGCATGGCCACGACGCTTACACTTTGGCTTGGCGTATGGCCGCGGGCGTATGTTCTGCAGGTCGGCGACAGCCGGGCCTATCTACTGCGCGGGGATAAGCTCACCCAGCTCTCGCGCGATCAGACAATGGCGCAGGTGCTAATCGATCAGGGCGTAATGTCGCAGACGGATGCGGTAGGAACGCGGTGGGAGCACGTGCTGGCGAGCTCGATCGGCGGGCCGGAATCGATGCCGGTCGTCACACGGATGGATCAGCAGTGGGGAGACATCGGACTGCTCTGCAGCGATGGCCTAACCAAGCACGTCTCCGACGAGAAGATACGAAAGCGCCTGCGCAGCATGACGTCTGCCCGTCAGGCATGCGAGGCGCTTCTGCAGGATGCACTGGATGACGGCGGCACCGACAACATTACGATCATCGTCGGACGCAAAGTAGGACGCGGCGGCGGTTAGGGGCTTTACTGGTACTGGATGTAAACCGGTGCTGGCACTAGTGCGAGCACCTCGGCGGGCGTCAGTACGGCGTGACCGCGCTTGGAGTCGTTGTGGTAGAAGATCTTGAAGCCGGCGAACTGCACGGGCTCGGACTGCACGTAGTCGCGGTATGAGTCGAACTTGAGGAATGGTGCTCCCCATCCGTCCATGTGCATGACTATCTGCACATATGGGTCGAGCACGATCTTCGATGCGTTGGTCACCATCGGCTTGGTAAAGCGGTGAACGACGAGGATCTTGGGCGGCAGCTGCTTCTCCCTGGCAATCCCGGAGAGATAGCGCACTACCCAGTTGATGTCGGCGGCGTCGTAGGTGCCGACGCGAGTCCCCGGCTTATGCCCGCCTTTCATCGAGAACTCGGGATCGATTCCGATGTGCACGTTAGGCATCTCGATGAATTTCTGAAAGCGCGGCAGCTCCATCTGAATGGAGCTCGTGCCCACCTGCAGGTCGAGGAAGACCAGCGCATTGCGTGTCGCCGCCCACTGCGCGACGCGCTCGACCAGCGTGTCAGCCATCTTTAGCCGATACTTGCCGTCGCGCCCGGCATGGGCCTGGGCAACCATGGCTACGAGATGCAGCGCGGGCTGAACCGGAGTCGAAGGGTCTGCTGCCTGCCACTGCCCAACGACGGTATCGAGCTTTGCGAGCATCTGATCCGAAGGATACTGGCCGAGAATCCCCATTCTGCGGGAGAGAGGATTTCCGTAGAAGGCGATGATCCGGCGATGCGGCAGAATCGCACCGGGCAACGGATTGGGTCCCGCAACCGGCCAGCCTGGATTGGCTGATCCGGCGCGAATTGCGGCGCGAAGCGAAATGCTGTCACGCTTCGATCGGCCAGCGACGAGTGGCAGAGGCGGAAGTGGTCGCGCGGTATCCGGTTGCGTTGCACTCGCGATCGTATCCCCAAGCTCGCGCTCATCGCTCGCTCTTGTCGAGTCCGTAGTGCGGATCGCGGGCTTGGGAGGGGTGTCGACCTGCGCGGTAAGTGGCGCGGAGTCATGCAGAGGCGTGCGAGCTGCCAGCGCGCTTTGGCCATTCAGCGCCGGCTCGGCAGTGCCGGAATCTGGCGTAACTGTTCTGGGTGGCGCCGTGCAGGCGGATGCTGCGACCGATGCCGCAAGCAAGGCGAGCAATGGTCTGCGAGCCCAACGATGGATCGATAATCCGGTTGATATCATGCGATTCACGCTAATGCAGAGGACACGCCGGGGAAATGCCGGCCGTCACCTAGTCGAGTGTGTGGCTCGGGTGGGGACGCCGATCCGGAGAAGTGTTCTCTGAGCCGGATCCCGTAGGGATTGCGGCCGCGGCGGAAACCGTCTGCTGGTTGACGGTGTCGCAGGTCCACGCCAGCTTCCTTCAGACTCTGTAGAGAGCTAATCCCAAATGCAGAAGACGCTCCCGCTCTTAAAAGGCACACTCGATATCCTGGTGCTCAAGGCACTGGCGTGGGCGCCCATGCATGGGTTCGAGATAACCACGTGGCTGGAGGAACGGTCGGGTGGCGGGTTGGGTGTCGAAGACAGCGCCCTCTATCAGGCGCTCTACCGGCTGGAGGCGCGGGAGCTGGTGCATGCTGAGTGGGGAGTAACTGGAAACAATCGCCGCGCGCGCTACTACAACCTCACCCCGGCGGGCAGGGCGCACCTCAGGACCGAGACGACGAAATGGGTAAGGTATGCCGAGCTCGTGACCGGCGTACTTACCGGCGGACGGCAGCGTGCATAACGAGATACACCGATGATCCGTCCCGGTATTCTACGTGCGTTTCGCCTGGTGCTTCGTCGTCGCGATGACGTTGTCGAGCGCGTAGATGACGAGATCTCGCTGCATCTCGAACTGCGGGCGGCACAGCTGGAACGTGAAGGACTTTCGCCGACCGCCGCGCGAGCGGAAGCGGAACGGAGGTTCGGCGGCGAGGAAGCGGCGCGACAGGCGCTGGTGCAAACGGCATCTCATCGGGAGAGGACCATGCATGGACGGGAATGGCTCGCGGCACTGTGGCAGGATGTGCGGCACGCCGTGCGCGGGATTCGCCGCGAGCCGGCGTTCGCCGTACTGGTGACGGTCACCCTCGCGCTAGGCATAGGCGCCAATGCGAGCATGTTCGGCATTCTCGACAGGCTGTTGCTTCGAGGCCCCGAGCACGTGGTGGATAGTGAGCGCATCGCACGGCTCTACCAAACCACCGTGCCGCCGGGCATTGGCGAGTTTACCGGTTCGACGGTCGGCTACGTGACCTACAACGACATGAGAACCGGCACGCAGGTGTTCTCTGAAGTCGCTGCTCACACGGGCGCCGGTGATATGACGCTGGGGGAGGGGGAGGACTCGGAGCAGGTGCCGGTGCGGTGGGTTACCTGGTCGTACTTCCCGTTGCTGGGAGTTCGGCCGGCGCGCGGCCGCTTTTTCGGCGAGTCCGAGGACCGCCCACCAACAGCTGAGGCGCTGGCCGTAATCGGGCACGGGGCATGGCAGCGGATCTTCGGCGGGGACCCGGCGGCGGTCGGCAGGGATGTGACGTTAGGTGGCCGGAAGTACACGATCGTGGGCATCGCGCCCGAGTCGTTCACCGGCCATGCTCGCGAGGCGACCGACTTCTGGCTTCCTGTATCGGCCCGGGTTCCGCAGCCCACGGAAGATTGGGCAACGACCCGATTCGCCCAGTGGTTGGAGGTGATCGCCCGCCTCGAGCCGGGAGTGACGCTCGATCAGGCAACTGCTCAGGCAACCGCGGCGCACCGGCGCGCTTACGACGGGTCGGTCGACTACGAGGCCGAAGCGACGCTTTCGATGCGTCCGCTCTGGTTCGATCCTCGGGGCCGGGAAGCGCTCGAAGTGACGGTATCGCGCTGGCTGCTCGGCGTGTCGGTGATCGTGCTGCTCATCGCGTGCGCGAACGTGGCGAATCTGCTTCTTGCTCGGGCGGTAAGGCGGCGGCGGGAGATAGCGGTTCGCCTGGCACTCGGGATTGGGCGCGGACGGCTGCTGCGGCTGCTTTTGCTCGAGGGTCTGCTACTGGCGGGCGCCGGGGGTGCGGCCGGGGTGTTGGTGTCGGTCTGGGGCGGCCAGTTCGTGCGGGCGACGCTGTTGCCCGACGTTCAATGGACCGGCGGGCCGGTGGATGGACGGATGCTTCTGTTCACGGCGGCGGCGACGATGCTGACCGGCATCCTGGTGGGGTTGCTTCCGGCGCTCATGGCGAGCCGCCAGAATCTGACGAGCGCGCTCAAGGAGGGCACTCGTCAGGCGGGAAGCGCGCGTGGAGGCGTAAGGATCGGCCTTACGGTGGCGCAGGCCGCGCTTTCGATGGTGTTGCTGGTGGGAGCGGGGCTTTTCATCGAGAGCCTGCGCAACGTGCGAAATCTCGATCTCGGAATCGAGCCGGAGCGCGTCCTTACGATTCGCCCCTCGTGGCTGGCAAGCGGAGCGAAGTCGCCTGACGAGCAGGCAGCGGAGAACGAGCGTCGGAACGCTGTTCGGGTGCAGGCGCTGGAGCGCCTGAGGGCGCATGCCGGAGTCGAGTCCGCGGCACTCAGCATCGGTCTGCCGTTCAACTCCAGATTCACCGTGCGGCTGCGCGTGCCCGGATACGATTCACTGCCCAGGCTGCCGGGAGGTGGTCCGTACGTGCAGGCAGTGACAAGCGATTATTTCACGACGGTCGGTACGCGAACGATCAGCGGGCGCGTGTTCACTCCGGCCGACCGCGGTGGCAGCGAGCCGGTGGCGATCGTGAGCGAAACGATGGCGCGTACGCTGTGGCCCGGCGCCGATCCGATCGGTAGCTGCCTTCACATCGGATCCGATGATCCACCGTGCTCGCGAATAGTGGGCGTGGTGCACGACACACATCGGGATGCTCTGCGCGAGGACCCGGCGATGCAGTACTACGTTGCGTTCGGGCAGGAGCGCGGAATAGGAGGCACGACGCTGCTGGCTAGGCCGCGCGGAGATCCGGCGGCGGCAATCGAGTCATTGCGGGCGGAAGTGCGCGCGATCGATCCGACGATGAGTTTCATCCATGTTTTGACGCTTCAGGATCGCATCGACCCGCAGGTTCGCCCGTGGCGGCTCGGCGCTACGATGTTCGGCATTTTCGGGGCGCTGGCGCTGCTCGTCGCCGCGGTGGGACTCTACAGTGTAATGTCGTACACGGCGGCACAGCGCGCGCACGAGATGGGCGTGCGAATGGCGTTAGGTGCCGAGGCCCGCGACATACGTCGTCTCATCCTGCGTGCCGGCGTTGGCACGGCGGCACTTGGCGTCGCGATCGGTGCGACGCTCGCCTGGATCGGCGGTCGTTACGTGGAGGAGTTGCTGTTCGGTACGAGCGCTCACAACGGTACCGTCTTTCTCGGGGTCGCAATTTCTCTGATGGTCGTGTCGGTCGCGGCGAGTCTGATCCCCGCGCGGCGAGCCACGCGCGTTGATCCAGTCGTGGCTCTGAGGGCAGAGTAACCTGTAGCGGCCGGTCGCAACGAGCCGGCGGTTGGCGGCGTATAGGCTGTAGTCGCGAAGCCGTATCGGGCATCGCGAATCGGCTCCTCCATTAACGCAGGAGCGCCGAGCGCGTCAACCTGAGATCGACAGCATGAAGGAATGGGAGAACAGGGAACTAGGTATGAGGAAACAGGAATCAGGGAAGGAACGCGACTGCGCCTACGGGCGCATTGCAGGCTGAAAAGCGTCGATCCACCTGCAAGGTGGTCGACAATTCCTTTCCCTATTTCCTCATTCCTATTTTCCTATTTCCTCATTCCTATTTCACACGGTCCTTTCCCTACGACTGAGATGTAGATGTCCCTCGCCGTTTCGACCGAGCCGGCTGCGAGCCGGCTGCTGCCTATCGCCCGTGCAACCGCGCGGGCGTTCGCCATCGCGCTGGCGATGGCGGTCTCATGCGTGGCGCCCGCCTTGGCTCAACTCGGCTCCAGCACCGACATTATCGCGGGCGTCATATACGGTCCTGGCGATCTGCCGCTCGATGGGGCGACAGTGCAGGTCACCTCGATCGAGACTGGCATAACGCGGACTAAGACGACGAACACAAAGGGCCAGTACACACTGCTCTTTCCGGACGGCGGCGGGGAGTACCGGATAGTGGCGCGCTTTCTGGGCATGGCTCCGCAGGAGCGCACTATTGCCCGAGTCGCCGATGAAGACCGGCTGATGGCCGACTTCACATTGAGCAGCGCCGCGACGCAGCTCGAGGCGGTGACGGTTCAGGCTACTCGCCGGCCGCGGCCGGGGCAGGATGAGCGTCCGACGCCCGGCTCTACCGGACCGACTCTGTCGGGGGAACAGCTCCAGCGCCTTCCGGTGGACCCCAGCGATCCTAACGCGGTGGCGCTGCTGGCCCCCGGCGTCGTGGGCATCACGGAGTCGGACACCACCGCGGCCGGCTTTTCAGTGGCTGGACAGCGGCCCGACCAGAACCAGGTGACGCTCGATGGGCTGACGTTCGAAACGGGCACCGTGCCGGCCGAAGCGGTTCGCAGTACCCGGGTGGTCACGAACACCTACGACGTGGCGCGCGGCCAGTTCACCGGTGGGCTGGTGCAGACTACGAGCCGCGGAGGCACCAATGCCGTGGCCGGATCGTTCAGCTACGCGCTGCGTGATCCGAGTCTTCAATGGAGTGACGAGCAGGAGGAGGGCTTTTTCAGCCAGGGCTACACACAGCACCAGATCTCCGGAGGGTTAGGCGGCCCTATCGTTAGAGACCGCGCTTTCTGGTTCGCCTCGGCCCAGGTGCGGCGCCGCCTCAATCCGTTGCAATCGATTCTTGGGGCCGACGCGATCACGCTGGAGCGGCTCGGCACGAGCCCGGATTCCGCCGAGCGCTTTCTCGGCCTGCTCGACGGCTTCGGCTTGCCACTTTCCGTCGCGGCCGTGCCTGACGACCGCTTGGCTGACAACGGTTCGGTGATCACGCGCCTCGACTACCAGCTGACGGAGAACCACTCGCTGATGCTGCGCGGCAACGTGCAGGGGTCGTTGCAGAACGGATTCCGTACGAGCGCGCTTACGGTTCCGTCGTATGGCGGCGAGCAGGCGAGCCGGGGCGCCGGTGGGATGGTAATGCTGTCGTCGGTGCTCGGAACGTTCCTCAACGAGCTTCGTGCCTCGTACGCGGCCGACACGCGCAGTGGCGATCCGTACCTACTCATTCCCGCCGGACGAGTCAGGGTCAGCTCCGAGCTGGAGGATGGCGCGGTGGGTGTGTCTACACTTTCCTTCGGCGGCAACCCGGCCCTCCCGTCGGATGGGAGCAGCCAGCAGCTGGAAATTACCGATGAGCTATCGTTGCTAGGCTTCAACGGTCATCGATACAAGATCGGCGGCCTGCTCAACTACTCGCGTTTCACGACGACGAACAGCAGCGATCGATTCGGCAGCTTCGCGTTCAATTCCCTCGATGATTTCGCGGCAGGGCGGGCGTCGTCGTTCACCCGGACGCTGGCTCCCGCGGAGCGCGAGGGGGGGATGCTCAACGCGGCCATTTACCTGGGCGACACTTGGCGCGTGAGCCGAGCGCTGCAGCTCAACTACGGTGCGCGCCTGGAGCACTCGCGGTTTCTCGAGTCGCCCGCCTACAATCAGCAGGTCGAAGCGTTGTTCGGCAGGCGGACGGATGAAATTCCATCGGAGCTGCACGCCAGCCCTCGGCTGGGGTTCAGCTGGATCCTGGGAGGAGACGGTGAGGGTGGCGGCGGCGCCCCGGGGGGCGGTGGAGGCCGCGCCGGGGGACGGCGTGGTGGCGGACAGGCGTTTCAGATCGGTGCTGCGAACAACCTGACTACCTTGCGCGGCGGGATAGGTGAGTTTCGTGGTCGCACGCCGACGCAGCTTTTCAGCTCGGCGCTCGATGCGACCGGGCTGCCGGGTGACGAGCAGCGGCTGGTGTGCATTGGCCCGGCGGTCCCGGATCCTGACTGGGCGGGCTACTTCGCCGATCCGGCGCTGATTCCTGAGAGCTGCGCCGACGGATCGGGCGGAGGCCCGATCGCCACGCAGCGGCCGGTGGTGACCGTGTTCGACCGGGACTTCGGCGCCCCTCGCGCCTGGCGAGGTTCGCTAGGAATCACCCGCCGGATCGGCCAGTTCGGCGTGTCGGTCGATGGATCCTATGCGCTGGGGACCAACCTGTATGGAGCACGCGATCTGAATGTGCGCAGCATGCCGCAGTTCACCATGGCGACCGAAGACGGACGTCCGGTGTTCGTGCCGCTGTCGAGCATAGACGCGGCAACCGGGGCGACGAGCGTGCTCGCCTCACGCGAGCATCCCGAGTTTGCCCAGGTACTGGAAATGAGCTCGATGCTGCACTCGCGTACGGCACAGGTAACGGTGGGCGTCAACGGCGTCGCTCGTCGGAGTCTGGTATGGAGGCTCAATTACACCTTCACTCGCTCGAGCGATCAAACGGCGTTTGCCGCCAGTGGCAACCGCGGCGGCGGGTTTGGTGGATTCGGCTTCGGCGTGGGATCGTCCACGACCGGCGGAGATCCTAACGCGATCGAATGGGGACGCAGCGACTTGGAGCGGCGGCATGCGGTATCGGGCTCGATGAGCTGGTTCGTCAAGCCCTGGCTGGACGTTACTTCGGTCGTGCGCGTCTCCGCCGATCAGCCGTTCACTCCCACAGTGGGCGGAGACATCAATGGAGACGGCGTCCGTAACGACCGGGCATTCATCTTCGATGCGGCGAGGGCGCCTGACACGGCGCTGGCGAACGGCATGTCGCGGCTGCTCGATGCGGCGCCTG
>JBGTNB010000387.1:0-1600 GCA_041743285.1 Gemmatimonadaceae bacterium | reverse complement strand
AGCCGGCATCATACTCGCGGCCGGAGCGTCGCGGCGAATGGGGGCGTCTGTCAACAAGCTGTTGCTCGAGATCGACGGGGAGCCGATAGTGCGCCGCGTCGTAAGGCGCGCCATCGACGCGGGACTCGATCCGGTAATCGTGGTGGTGGGCTACGAGCCGAATCGTATCCGTGAATCGCTCGACGGCCTGAAATGCACCTTCGTCGAGAATCCCGACTATTCGGGTCCTACCAGCGGTTCGCTGCACGCTGGCCTGCGCGCCCTCGACTCATCCGTTTCCGCTGCAGCCGTCATGCTCGGTGACATGGTGCATGTAACCACGGCCATGCTGCGAGCGTTGCAGAACGGTCTCGGCGGTGATTCCCGCCTCGCCGTTTCTCGCTATGGAGTCGATGCAGTGCTGGCGCCTCCGTTGTTCTTTCGTCGGGAGTTGTGGCCGGAGCTCCTCGCGTGGAGCGGCGAAGGGTGCGGTAAGGCCGTAGTGATGGCGCACGTCGACGAGGCAGTGATGCTCGACTGGCCTGAGAATGCATTGCGCGACATCGACACCCCTGCCGATTACGAAGACGTGAGGCGCTGAGCCACTGCGACGCGGGCCAGGTTCGCATTCCGCTCACACACGCTCGACAGCGATCGCCGAACAACGCCCACCGAATCCTTCGGCCAGAACGAGCGCGATGGATGCGGCAGAGTGCTCCGGCCGCAGCGCTACCCGGCATGCTGGAAGCGCCGGGTCGATTTCCCTCGTACCTAACGTGGGCGGCACCGTCCGCTCGGCCAGTGCGACGATTGCGGCAACGGTCTCCAGCGCGCCGCTGGCCCCCAGCGCATGTCCGAGCGACGGCTTGAGGCTGGTGATCCATGTCTCCGCAAGTCGTTCGCCGAACACCGTGGCCACGCCACGAACTTCGGCGGCGTCATTCAGCGGCGTGCCGGTCCCGTGTGCCTTTATCCATCCGATGCGTTGGAGCGGCACGCCCCTGGTCGCGCGCTGGATGCTCGTCGTCACCCCGCCGCCGTCGGCGTCCGGCGCCGTCATCGACCGCGTCTCGCGCGCAAAACCGAGACCGCGCAATACCACCCGCGGGCGTGCACCTCGCCGCCGCGCATGCGACTCTGACTCCAAAATCAGGGCGCCGGCCCCTTCGCCGAGTACCGTACCGCCCCGCCGTCGATCGAACGGGCGGCAGCCGGCTGCACTTTCATCGTCAGGCGCGAGAATTCCCGCCGCCGCGAAGTGATCGGCGATCACCGGATGCAGCGGGCACTCCCCTCCCCCGACCACCGCCACATCCACGATGCCCATCGCGATCTTTTGCCAGGCTTCACCGATCGCCACCATGGACGAGATGCTCCCCGCCGACACGTGGTAGACCGGGCCGCAGATACCCAATGACTGGGCCACCATCGACCCTCCGGCTCCGGTCATGAACTGAATGAGTGCCGAGGGGCGCGCCGAGTATTCAGCCGACCCGGAAAGGCTCAACGCGTGTCGCGTAAGGACATCGCTCAATGGTCCCAGCGACGAGCCCTCGATGACCGCGCACCGCTCGGCGTTCAACGCGGCCGAGTCGAGCCCGGCGTCGCGCCAGGCCTCGGT
>JBGTNB010000386.1:0-2732 GCA_041743285.1 Gemmatimonadaceae bacterium | reverse complement strand
CGCAAAAGCTGCGGCCAAATGAGACTACGGAAACGCTCAAGGAGAACGGGGCATGGGTGAAACGACAGCTGACGTCCGCAGGGACATCGAGATGACTCGTGAGCGCATGTCCGACACTATAGCGCAACTCGAGCGCAAGCTTAATCTGCTCGAGATCGTCCGGGAGCATCCGTGGCCATCGGTGGCACTGGCTGCCGGCGCGGGATTCGCCCTGGCCAACACCAACGCCGACGTGAAAGCGGCGGCGGCAACGGTGAAAGCCACCGGGGGCGCGAGCAACCGGTTAGGCGTGCTGCTCGATGCGGCGGCGGCGACCGCGATCACGGCGCTTGCCGAGGCGATGGAAGGCAAGCTCGACTCATACGTGTCGGAGATCAAGCAGGCGATTGGGGTACCGGCCACGCGCTCGGCCGGATCGAGTACACCCCAGACGCGCGATGCCGCACAATCAGGGAACGGCTCCGCGGTGTCGCGGGGTGGCGAGTCCTCTCAAGCGGCAGCGCACAACTCGCAGTTCGTAGGCGCCCGTGAGCCCGGTCGCGCCAGCGGGTTGGAGCAGCCGATGTGAGGGGCAGAATTAGGAACTAGGAATTAGGAATCAGGGAGTGATAAGCTGTTTCGGTGGCTTGTCACTTCCAAGAGAGAAGCGAAGGTTAGGCAAAGCGCGGCGCGGGAGATATCCCGCGCCGCGCTTTTTTGCCGGCTTCGACCGGCTGTCCATCGTGGACGTTATGCCGCAGCTCGCACGGCAGCCGGCGCCCCGGCTGGCGCCACTATTCGCATGCGATAGAAGGAGCGCCAAACGAACGTCAGCGCGATGACGAGAAACACCCCGGACAGCACTGCATTTAGCCCCGGGCCTCGTTGCTCCGAGAGCGATACTCCAAGCTCGACCGCCAGCAGTCCGAACAACGTGGTGAACTTGATTATCGGGTTGAGCGCCACGGACGACGTGTCCTTGAATGGGTCCCCGACCGTGTCACCGACGACCGTGGCCTCGTGGAGCGGCGTCCCTTTCTGCTTCAGCTCGACCTCGACGATCTTTTTCGCGTTGTCCCAGGCGCCCCCAGCGTTTGCCATGAAAATCGCCTGGTACAGTCCGAACAGCGCGATGGAAATGAGATAACCGATGAAGAAATACGGCTCGGCGAGCGCGAAGGCGAGCGTGGCGAAGAAGACCGCCAGGAAGATGTTGAACATCCCCTTCTGCGCGTACTGAGTGCAGATCTCCACCACCCGCTTGCTGTCGGCGACCGATGCCCTGGCGGCACCATCGAGCCGGATGTTGGCCTTGATGAACTCCACTGCTCGATAGGCTCCGGTCGTCACAGCCTGTATCGATGCACCGGTGAACCAGTAGATGACGGCCCCGCCGGTCACCAGGCCGAGCAGAAATGGCGGATGGAGAATGGAGAGGTAGCGCAGGTACTCCGGCTGCAAACCGTGCGTGAGCGCGAGGACAATGGAGAATATCATCGTCGTCGCGCCCACTACGGCGGTCCCGATGAGGACGGGCTTGGCCGTAGCCTTGAAGGTATTGCCGGCGCCGTCGTTCTCCTCTAGCAGATGCTTGGCTTTCGCGAAGTCGACGTCGTAGCCGTAGTCGCGCTTCAGCTCCGTGGTTATGCCCGGCACCTGTTCGATCAGCGACAGCTCGTAGACCGATTGGGCGTTGTCGGTAACCGGCCCGTACGAGTCGACTGCGATCGTTACCGGTCCCATTCCCAGAAAGCCGAACGCCACCAGCCCGAACGCGAATACCGCCGGCGCGAGCATCAACGCAGTCAGGCCCTCCATACTGAGCCAGTATGCCACCGCCATCAACCCCATGATGGCCATGCCTAACCAGAACGCACTGAAGTTGCCGGCGACGAGTCCGGAGAGAATGTTTAGCGAGGCACCGCCTTCCCGGGAGGAGACGACCACCTCTTTCGTGTGCGCGGACGAGGTGGAGGTGAAAACCTTGACTAGTTCGGGAATGATCGCCCCCGCCAGCGTTCCGCAGGAGATGACCGCCGACAGCTTCCACCACAGCGAGCCATCGCCCAGCTCGGGGATCAGGACGTAGGAAACGATGAACGTCACGGCGACCGATACTAGCGACGTGAGCCAGACCAGCGATGTTAGCGGGGTCTCGAAGTTCATAACGGCGGCGGTACCGTAGCGCGCGCGGGCCACCGCTTCGTTGACCAGGTACGACACGCCGCTTGCCACGATCATTGCCACTCGCATCATGAAGATCCACACAAGCAACTGCACCTGGACGGCTGCCTCCGGTACGGCCAGGACAATGAAACTGATCAGCGCTACTCCGGTCACGCCGTACGTCTCGAACCCGTCCGCGCTCGGGCCAACCGAATCGCCGGCATTGTCGCCGGTGCAGTCGGCAATCACGCCGGGATTTCGTGCATCATCTTCCTTTATGTTGAACACGATCTTCATGAGATCCGCCCCGATGTCGGCGATCTTGGTGAAGATCCCGCCGGCGATGCGCAGCACCGAGGCGCCGAGCGATTCTCCGATGGCGAATCCGATGAAGCATGGGCCGGCGTATTCGCCGGGAATGAACAGCAATATTCCCAGCATGATCAGCAGCTCTACGCTGATGAGCAGCATGCCGATGCTCATACCCGCCCTGAGAGGGATGGAGTAGCAGGGGTATGGCCGTCCGCGGAGGCTGGCGAATGCCGTTCGCGAGTTAGCAAAGGTGTTGACCCTTATTCCGAACCAGG
>JBGTNB010000385.1:0-14977 GCA_041743285.1 Gemmatimonadaceae bacterium | reverse complement strand
GGGGCGACGTTTCGCGGCGTATACGAGGCGGGCCCCGACCGCAGCGCCTTCCTTCCTTGCGGGAGTACCGAGCAGTGGTACGTCTCGCCGCAGAGTGCCGAGGCGCGGAAGCTCCGGCGCTCCACGATCTCAAAGGACATGCAACCGCCCGAGGGCGGCATGCTCCGAATAGAGCCCGGGCGGGGCATCCGGCGGGCGTACGCCGAGGTCCGGGGTGACACGGTCGCCGTCATCCCGGGCCGGCTCGCCGTCGCCTATGAGCGGGAACTGCGGCTCACGCAGATGCTGATCGTGCGGCCGGCCCAGAGCGGCCTGTGCCCGAGGCCGATGGAGGCGGCCGATGTCCGTCCCGAGGAGTAGCGCGATGATCGGTAACAGTCCTCTGAGGTGCTCCTAGCGGATCCCTCGAGCCGGTGGGCCTCTCCCAGTACCGGCTCGCCCACGACAGCGGGCGCTCTGCTGGCCGAGTGGCTTATCACTTTCCGCCTTGCCTCCCTTGGCCGGCCGTGGACTGCCGCGACATTTGTGTTCCTATGGAAGCCACCTAAGAGGAGAGTTGACAATCCATAAGTGCTGACTTATGTATTGGGTATGCTCACAGGCGTTGCTGCACAGAACCGGCTCTTCCAGGCGCTCGCTGACCCGAGCCGCCGGGCGATTCTCGAGTCACTGACACGGGGTGAGGCCCCGGTGAAGGACCTCACCGCGCGCTTCGACATCTCGCAGCCCGCGGTGTCGCAGCACCTCGCGGCGCTGAAGGAGGCCGGGCTCGTGACCGGCCGGCGCCAAGGGCGCCTGGTCTACTACCGGGTGGAGCCCCGTGGGATGAAGCCCCTCATCGACTGGATCGCGCGGTATCGCGCATTCTGGACGGAACACCTCGACCGCCTCGAGCAGCTATTGGAGAACATGGACCGATGAGCGTCGTAGACATCACGGCCCCCGCGCAAGGGGACACGATCGCCTTGCAACTCGACCTGGACCATCCGCCGGAGAAGGTGTGGCGTGCGCTCACCGATCCGACGCTGCTCACGGAGTGGCTGCTTCCGTCGGTTGGATTCGCGCCGGCGCCCGGCGCCCCGTTCAAGCTCACCGCCCCGCCGCAGCCCGGGTGGGATGGCACTGTCGACTGCCGGTTCGTCGAGATCGAGCCGCACCAAAAGCTCAGCTACACCTGGCGTGCCGGCGACATCGGCACAGTCGTGACTTTTACCGTGGCGCCCACTCCGTCGGGCACCCGCCTGACCGTAGTCCAATCCGGCTTCAAGTCTGACCAGAAGCGCAACTTCGGCGGCGCGCGGTACGGCTGGAGGCTGATGAGCGGCAGGCTCGTCGAACTGCTTACGAGGGTCCCATGAACTGGAACCGCTGGATTCGCCAGACGCATCGCTGGTTATCGATCACGTTCACAGCAACCGTGGTCGCAAACTTCGCGGCCATGACTCAGGGACCGCCGCCCCCATGGATCACTTATTCCCCGCTGCCTCCACTGGCGCTGCTCCTGCTGTCGGGCCTGTACCTGTTTGCGCTCCCGTACCGTGCGCGCAAGGGGAACGCCCAATGACGATTGCGGACTGGCGCGAGGAAACTCTAGGGCGCATGCGGGAGCTCATCCTCGCTGCGGATCCGGAGATGACAGAGGAGCGCAAGTGGAAGAAGCCGTCCAACCGGATGCGGGGCGTCCCCGTCTGGTCGCATCACGGCATCGTGTGTACGGGTGAGACGTACACGAGCGTCGTGAAGCTCACCTTCGCCCAAGGAGCGAGTCTGGCCGATCCGTCCAGGCTCTTCAATGCAAGCCTCGAGGGGGGGACGCGCCGCGCGATCGACATCCGTGAAGGCGAGACGGTGAATGCGCGGGCCTTCAAGGCGCTGGTGAAAGCCGCGGTCGCGCGGAATGCGGCACGGGCGGCGAAGGGATAGAGCCGACCCGATTGACGTCTGACTACACCATTATGTTTCGTGAGGACGCAGATTCCCTGGTACGCCAAGCCATTCGTTCGCATGGATATCGCGACGGGCCTTCGACGCCAGGGCAATCTACGGCAAACGGGAAGCATCGAAGAGCCGCTGCTCCTGCTCGTCGGCTCCCGCGACAGCGACACGCCGCCGCGCTTTTCAAGGTCACTGTACGACGCGTCCAGCCTGCCGACCTCTCGCAAGCAGCTGGTGGTGATCGAGGGCGCGACGCACAGCAATGTACTCGAGTCGCCCGTCGCGATCTCCGCATACCGAGCCTTCCTCGAGCTCACGCGCGGGTGAGCTGTGTGAGCTGCCGTGGGAACAGCCGCGCACTGGCGGCGAACGTTATGCACAGGTCTTGACTGTTATGTCGAGATATGTAGACTTAGCGGCATGCGCCGCTCGCCCCGCTTTTCCCCTGCTTCACGGCTAGTTCTCGAGCAGTTCGTAGCCGCGCCGTCACGGTGGTTCTACGGCTACACCCTGATGACCGCGCTCGATCTTCCATCCGGAACGCTCTATCCCGTCCTGATCCGTCTCGCCGACGCCGGATGGCTGGAGACTCGCTGGGAAGCTCCCGCCGAGAATGGACGGCCGCCCCGCCATCTGTACCGGCTCGCCGGCGGCGCCGCCCCCGAAGCTCGCGCCGTTCTCAGGAAGTGGGCGGAGCGAGCCTTGACCGACGGCGAACCGCGAACCGCCACATGAACTTTTCGCTGCTGATCACCCTGCTCGGACATCTCCTCCCGCCGTGGCGCCGCGAGTGGAGTGAGGCGATGCTCGCCGAGCTCGAGGCGGTCCCTGACGAGTTGTCCCGAAAGCGATTCGCAACCGGCTGCGTACGGGCGCTTCTTGTCGAGATCATGACTGTGCGCCTTAGAATCTGGACCGCGCCGCCAGGAACACTCGCCATGGCCTTTGCCGCCGGCCTTACGATCGCTGCGCTCGATCAGGCGAGTGAAACCCGCACTCCAATGTGGATCAGTCTTGTCGCTGCCAGTGCAACCTTCGCCTGGTGCCGGCCTGCGGCAGCGTGGCGCTGGGGATTACTGCTCGCGATCGGACTCCCGTGTCTGGCGGCCGTCAGCGACACCCGTGGTCCCTATGTCTTCGACAGGGCAGACGCCATGTACGGCATGCCGCCTGCGATTCTTACTGCAGTAGTCGTGGCGAACTTGCGGCGTCGCCGCGGTCTAAGTCTGCTCGCGCTCGCAACGATCAGTCTCGCGGCTGCCACGCCCAGCGCATACTCACAGTCCGCCTTACTACGCCACGAACTCACAGCCACGGATGTAGCGACGTTTGCGGATTCGGCTTTCGCCGACTACGTCCGCAGTTCTCCTCAACCGAGTCTCGCGTTCGTCGTCGTGAAGGACGGTTCAATCGTGTTCGCGCGTGGATACGGTACCGAAGACGCGGCAGGTCGCCGCCCGGTAGATCCGGAGCAGACGATTTTCTGGATGGCGTCGCTCTCCAAGCTCGTCACCACCGAAGCGGTCATGCGCGAAGTTGATCGCGGCCGAATCGCCCTCAGAGCGCCAGCCGCGCAATACCTCGGTTGGGAACTTCCATCACGAAAGACATGGCGTGCGATCACGGTCGAGGACCTGCTCACCCACACGTCCGGCCTCGATGAGCCGTTCATGCAGGGGACGGTAGATGACCCCGCGCGCCTCGTGCCGTTGGGCACCTATCTAAGCGGGGTCCGGTGGCGCGCCGGAACCCGCCCCGGCGATGTATTGCGCTACTCGAATCACGGGATGGCGCTCGTGGGGCGGATCGTCGAGCGCACGAGTGGGATGCAGTTCGCCGAGTACGTCGAGCGCGAAGTCTTCACACGCGTGCGAATGGATCACTCGACTTTCCGTCAGCCAATTCCTCCTGAGTTCGCAAGGCGGATCTCTGCTGCCGGGACCGACGAAGTCGTCGATTACCTCCTCCCGACACCTGCCGGGGCCATGGTTGGCACCGCCGGCGATATGGGCCGGTTCCTCGTCGCACAGCTTGATGTCGCGAGCTCGCACGCCAACCGGCTCCGTGAAACGCATGCGACTCACTGGCGCGCGCACCTCGCCGTCCCCGGTGTCGCGCTCGGCTGGTTCGAGACGAATCTCGGTGGCATGCACGGCCTCTACCACACGGGCGCCCGCCATCACTTCTCGGTTGCCTGGCTAGCTCCGGAGCAGCGAGTTGGGATCTTTCTCGTTCACTCCATGCGCCAGGGAGGAAGATTCCAGAACCTGCGCACAGAGGTGGTGCGTGCGTTCGTCGAACGCTATTTCGTAGGCGACGCTGCACCCGCGCCAATAGCGACTTCGCAGTCGTTCAACGGCGTCTATCAGCCTGCGCTGCTCGGCACCACCACCGTCGAGCGAGCAGGGTATCTCTTCCTCGACACACCGGTCCGGTCAACAGGCGGAAGCATAACGATTCACGGGCTTGGTGCCCTGGGAACGATCGTCGCGTATCCGATTGGAGATGATGGATTCGAAGTCCGGAAGGGCTCACAAGCTGGCTTGCGGTTAGGATTCGTAAGAAACTCTGGACACGTGACCCGAATGGCGATGGGTGGCACTCTGCTGGATCCGGTGGTCTTCACACGGCTGGCGTGGTGGCAGCGTGGATTTGTGCACGCCGTGCTGCTAGGTGCCGCGTGCCTGGCATTGGTTATTGGAGCAGTCGCGCGGGGGATACGGCGGATCATTTGGCGCAAACGTGGGATCGCCGTCGGTGGAAACCCTGCTTGGAAGGTGGTCGGTGCGGCGGGAACGGCGCTTCTGCTCGCGCCAATCACCCTGGGTACGGTGCTCCTGAGTACCCCCGACATCGGGGCGGCAGAGCATATGCGGAGCGGCCTTCGCGTCGTGTTGACCTTCCTCTCCGCCGCGGCGGTACTGTGCGCCTCCCTTCCCATCATCACCGTGCTCGGCTGGCAGCGCGGCGGCGAGGGTGTCGCCGGCAAAGCGTTGCTCGTCACGCTTGCAGTCTTCGGAGCGGTGGTGAGCGTACTCCTTTGGCACTACCGGTTGGTCGGCTTCCAGCTCTGACCGGTCACGATCAACCCTCAGGATTTCACTCGCTGAGCAAATGTTTTTGTGTAGCGTTATGATCTTATAAGTGTCCTCGAGCAGACTCCGCACTCGATGTTCTGGGACTATGACGCGATAGGTTACATATCGATGGGTCTTGCGGCTTTGTTCGCTGCTCCTTCGATCGGCAATGTCGGATTTGATCAGCGCGTGCTCGGGATACGGGGCGCGCTGAGGGTTCACCGTTGAGAATGCCATCTTGCTCCTCTCCCGTGGAGCCTAACAGCCATTGAGAGTGACAGGTGCCTGCGCCGTCTGCAGCTCAACGGTATAGCGCCAGGCCGATACGCTCAATTGCCATATTCGCAGGTTCTCTGACCAGGTTTGGGGCCATTTGTCGTTCAGCCGAGCCGACCTTGGAACTACCCGCCGACGCGAGACGACGTTTTCTGAAGCACGCCGACCGACTCGATCGGCTCATCCGCGAGCTCGAGCGTGCACCTTACTGGCGTACGCGACAGCATATTGCCAGTCCTCAATGCTCGCCGAAATCGAGGAAATAGGGGCAGGATCATTGTGGTAGCCGATCTGGTCATCTCGGACTGCGAACGCGCCGCGCTCCGGCGCCACATCTCGCTTCTTCACACGTTCGTGGGAGCGGGCCAGTGATCCCACGGTCTTACGATCCGCTGGAACAGGATGGGCTGCCGGCCTGCCATGCTCCGCGAGATTGATGCAGTCACATTGCAGCCGGATCACTTCTGGGCTCGGCATTTTCACGATCGACATGCGGACACATGACGTTATGCTGCATTGGACAGCCGACCTGGAGCGCCGCCTGTGGCAGCACTTTTTTGGAGCGGCTGCCGGTGAGTGTACATGTTAGGCGGCCCACGTCAGAGCTGCAGCGCGTGCCCGGACGTCGTCTATGGACGGGCGCGGGCCCGGTAGCTAGATTCGGCCCGCTGATCCGACCTCCCGGACAATCAGCGGAACATTTCGCGATGAGGCAGCCATGAAGGTAAGCGCCTATGCAGCTCAAACCCCCGATTCGCCGCTTGCCCCCTGGGAGTTCGAGCGCAGAACTCCAGGACGAACGGACGTCCAAATTCAAATCGAATACTGCGGAATCTGCCATTCGGACATCCACTTTGCCCGCAACGAATGGCAGTTCACTAGTTATCCCTGCGTTCCAGGACACGAGATAGTCGGTCGCGTGACGGCGGTGGGAGCCGATGTTTCCGAACATGCGGTCGGAGATACGGTCGGTGTCGGGTGTTTTGTCGACTCATGCCGAACGTGCGGAAGCTGCAGAGAGGGTCTGGAGAACTACTGCGAGTCAGGTCCCCGGATGACCTATGGAAGCTTCGAGAAGGATGGAAGTACACCGACATACGGCGGCTACTCGACACATATCGTGGTGGACAAAGCCTTTGTTCTGAAAATTCCCGATGGCCTGGCTCCCGCGGAGGCAGCCCCATTGCTCTGTGCTGGCATCACGACCTATTCGCCGCTCCGACATGTTGGGCTTTCCGAAGGCCATCACCTCGCGGTGATGGGGTTGGGTGGACTCGGGCACATGGCCGTGAAACTGGGAAGGTCGTTAGGAGCGAAGGTGACTGTCCTCAGCCAGTCACCTTCAAAAAAATCCGATGCGGAGCGACTGGGAGCGACCGACTTCGTGCTCACCAAGGGAGATGATGCCTACAAATCACTCGCTGGCCGCTTCGATGCCGTTCTCGACACCATTTCGGCGGACCACGACGTCAACGGGCCACTGAGCAGTCTCAAGCGCGACGGAACCTTCATAATGGTCGGCGCTTCGCCCACGCCATTTCAGATTGCTACGATGCCGTTGATCTTTGGCCGTAAGAAGTTCATGGGCTCACTCGTAGGCGGAATCGCCGAAACTCAAGAAATGCTGGACCATTGCGGCGCCCGGGGCATCGGAAGTGATATCGAGATGATCGAACCAGATCAGATCAATGAGGCGTACGACCGAGCGGTGCGAGGTGACGTTCGATATCGATTCGTGATCGATTGTTCGAAACTCTAGTCTTGCTCATGCACGACGGAAGGTTGAAGAGCGCTCGACCTCTGCCATCGTTGGTATCCGACCTGCTAGTGCTTGTGAGCATTACGCACGCCTGCAGCCTGTGGCCTAACCATTCGCTGCAGAGGATGCCGAGCTTTGCACCTTTCGGGTGAGGTTCGAAGGAGACACATGACGATTCGCAATGCGATTGCCAGCGTCGCCGTCCGTGACCTCGATGCGTCGCTGGCATGGTACGAGAGACTTCTGGGACGACCTGCCGATTCGAGGCCTATGGCTGAATTGGGCGAGTGGAAGTTCGAGCGCGGAGGATGGCTGCAGCTGTACCGGGGCGCCGAACGTGCCGGTTCCGGCTCCGTCACCCTCGCTGTGACGAATCTCGAAGAACAAGTATCAGCGATTCGAGACGCCGGCACGGATCCGGGGGAACCGATGATCAGCGCAAAGGTGAAGGTCATCATGATCAAGGATCCTGATGGGAACAGCATCGCCTTCGCCGAAGCGCTCGACCCAACCATCGCGCAATAGTCGCCCCAATCCGTGCCGCGGCCAGCGCGTCCGAACGCACCTTCAGCTGTGCTCCAGATCGCGGCGGCGAAGGACCTTAAGGATGCGAGCGGAGACTCCGCTGAGATGGGCGAGCTGGCACACACGGCCCGATACGGTCTTGCGCCTACTCGCCTATGATGATTTTACGTCCGGCCCGATCGCGCCTCCACGTTCGATATGGGATGGGGTGGGGCAAGTCCAAGCGCTCCGAGATAACTCTCGTGCATGACCTCCTGTCCCCCGTTCGTTGAAGAGTACACTTCGGCCCTGACATACCGCCGTCTAAGTCCTGTCCTGGCCGCTCCGCAGCTCAGTTCATACGGTTAGGCCTGGCCTATCACGCTACCTCGAGCATGCCTACACCTGATGTTTGGGCCGCTGCCGCATTGTACGAACCCTACATCGGCCGTTGGAGCCGGCTAGTGGCGCAACAGTTCGTTCCGTGGCTCGACATTGATCCGGAAGCACTGTGGATTGATGTGGGGTGTGGAACTGGCGCACTCACCGCAACCATTCTCCAGCTAGCAGCACCGAAGCGCGTTGAGGGAGTCGACTCCTCACCGGATTATGTCGGTTACGCTCGCGCACGCATCGACGACCGCCGCGCCGATTTTCGCGTCGCTGATGCACGCACGCTACCGCAGGCGAATGCGTCCAACAATGCAGCCGTGTCCGGACTCTCGCTCAACTTCATCCGTGAGCCGATAGCGGCGGTCCGCGAAATGCTCCGCGTGGTGAGGCCGGAGACGGGTGTCGTGGCTGCCTATGTCTGGGACTATGCCGATCGCATGGATTTGATCCGCTACTTCTGGAACGCAGCCGTTGAGCTGGACCCAGGCGCAGGGCCGCTCGACGAGGGCGTGCGATTCCCTATATGCAACGCACCAGCGCTTGCTGATCTCTTCGCGTCGGTTGGTTTACATGACGTCGTTGTAAGGGCGTTTGATGCCCCCACCCATTTTCGCGATTACGATGATTACTGGTCGCCATTTCTCGGCGGACAGGGTCCGGCGCCCGGTTATGCAATGAGCCTTTCTGACGAGCATCGGCTGCGACTGCGCGACCGCATCCGATCGCTCCTGCCCGTTCGCAAGGACGGTTCAATAGACCTCATCGCACGGGCGTGGGCGGTACGAGGACGCCGCGCCGCGGAATAACGAGGATCTAACCTTACCGCGCTCGGCGTCTGTGCCGGCTCGCTTGCGAAGCTCGCCAGCACCGGCATATTGGAAGCGCCGGCATGCAAACTCCGGCGCGTTAGCCTAACGCAAGAGCTTCTCGCGGAGCCAATAACCCATGATTACAGGCAGGACACCATGAAGTCATCTGAACGTGATGATCTTATTCAAGAATTGAAGACGCGCTTCGAGAAGAACATGCACCGCCACAAGGGGATCCCGTGGGCCGCGGTTCAGGCCAAGCTGGAACGCAACCCCACTGCACTCGAGTCACTTCATGCCATGGAGGCGAGCGGCGGAGAGCCCGACGTAATTGGCAAGGACAAATCGGGGCACATCACTTTCTGCGATTGCTCGGCGGAGAGTCCGAGTGGGCGGCGAAGCCTTTGTTACGATGAGGAAGCACTCGACGCTCGGAAGGAGCACAAGCCCAAAGGCAGCGCTGTGGAGATGGCGGCCGAGATGGGCATTGAGCTGTTGACTGAGGAGCAGTACCGTGAGCTGCAGCAGCTTGGTGAGTTTGATACCAAGACTTCCAGCTGGATCCAGACACCGGCCGATATTCGTTCGCTGGGCGGGGCTCTCTTCTGCGATCGTCGCTATGACAAGGTTTTCCTGTATCACAACGGCGCGCAGTCGTACTACGCCGCGAGAGGGTTTCGTGGCATGCTTCGCGTGTGAGCACCGCGTGCTTACGGAGCCGACATCCACATCACGTGCGTTCACCATATGGAGCGTTAGGCATACCAGCACTTTTTTGCATAGGAGCCCATTGATGTCAGCTTGGCGTGCTTCGCTGACGCTGGCTCTCTGGGCAGTAACCATGGCGCCGCCGCATCTGCGCTCGCAGTCGCGTGATCCTGGCCCCACACCGTCCGTAGACCATCACGCACACCTGAAAAGCCCCGCCGTCGCGCAGCTATGTCATGTGCGCCTTCCCCCTATCGACCTGCCTCCAGCGCTCGATCGCGTCTGCGGGATTTCGAGCGCCATTGGCATGCGCGCGATCAAGCCGCGCTGACGGAACTGTTCACCGATGACGGCATCATGCTAAGAGAAACTCCCGGGAAGACGTGCCGATTCGAGACCGATGGCTCGCTCGCTGTGACAATTCTGGAGAACGAATTTCGGCGGATGTAGAGTTCCTCTGATTACCGCAGGCCTTCCGCCTCTGAGCTCTTCCGTTAGGCGACCCGACTGAACACCCAGGTGGAGGATCCTCCGACGAAGTACTTTCACCTCACACTGGCGTTAGTCGTGGTGCCGCTTGGCGGTTGTGCGGCAGGCTCGCTCCAAAGAGATGGCGGCACAGCCGCGACGGCAGCGCAGAAGCCGCGCGTCGTCGTCACCACTGATCCCGAGTTGGACGACTCGAACTCGCTCATCCGGTATCTGCTGTACAGCACAGATTTTCGGACCGAAGGGTTGATCTACGCCAGCAGTGGCTTTCACTGGAAAGGCGACGGGAAAGGCACGAACTGGTACGTAGCTGGCCGCGAATACACCCGCTTCGGGCTCGATCTCTGCCCCTGCGAATCCTGGCGCTGGGCGGCAGACGAACGGTTCATCGATGACGCAGTGGAGACCTATGAGCAGGTGTATCCGAACCTGAAGGTCCATCATCCGGACTACCCCACACCCGCGGATCTGAAGTCGAAGATCCATTGGGGGAACGTCGAGTTCGACGGGGACATCTCCCGGAATTCTCCGGGCTCCGATCTGATCAAGCGGCTGCTTCTGGATCAAGATGATGTCCCGCTCTACCTGCTCGCCTGGGGCGGGCAGAGCACGATCGCGCGGGCGCTGAAGTCGATCCAGGATGAGTACGCAGGTACTCCGGAGTGGCCGGCGATTCGGGACATCGTCTCGCGCAAGGCGATCATCCAGGCGTTCGGCGACCAGGACGACACCTACGCCAACTACATCCGGCCTAACTGGCCGGAGATCGAGTTCCGGGACATGTCGTCAGCGACGTACGGCTACTTCGCGCGCGATGCGCTTTTGCCTCAGGACCGGCTCTATCTGAGTGCGTCGTGGCTGAGGGAGAACGTGACCAGCCGTGGTCCGCTCGGCGCCTTCTATCGCGTCTGGGGCGATGGCAAGCAAATGGTGGAGGGCGACATCTTCGATTATTTCGGTAATTCAGCGCTGACCGCCGAGCAGCTGAGGTCGAGGGGCTACATCGTCTGGATGCCGGTCCAAGAGCCTGGTTCGTGGATTTCCGAAGGAGACACACCCACCTTCCTGAACCTCCTGGACAATGGGCTGCGCGCCCACGAAGATGCGACCTTCGGCGGCTGGGGCGGCCGCGGAGGCATCGATGTCGGACAGGAAGGCCCGGACGCGAACTACGCGAGCGCCAGGTTCTTTGGCGCAGCACAGCGCGATTTCGCTGCGCGGCTGAGGTGGTCGGTGTCCCCGACCTTCGACGACGTCAACCACCCTCCGCGGGTGCGGATAAGGGGATCTTCGAATGTCTCGGCCCGACCGAGCGAAACGGTTCGCCTCGAGGCGACGGTTTCTGACCCGGATGGCGACGCAGTTATGGTTAGGTGGTGGCAGTACGTGGAAGCAGGCGGCCCTTCTGGCCGGGTTACCTTGTCCGATTCTACAGTCCTCGCCACTAGCTTCCTGGTACCGGCCACCGCGACGCTTGGGAGCACGATCCATCTGATCCTCGAGGTGACCGACAACGGAACGCCCGCGCTCACCCGTTATCAGCGGGTCATCGTCTCGGTCACGCGCTGAGGGACATGGCGAAGGTGGGGCTCGATACGCTGAGCGTTACACCCGCTCGCGAGTTTGATGAGCTCTTCCTTTTTGATTCAGTTACGTGCCTCACGCCCATTGCGCGCATTCGTCATATGGCTTACCAATAGGTGAACCAAACATTCCGGTAACGCCCGATGAAGCACAACGTCATGCTGACCGTCGCGTCATTGCTTACACTTCTCTTGACGATCATTCACCTGACTCACGACGTCATGCGCCAGGCCGAGGGAGCGGTCACGTATCCTATTCCGGTCGTAGTCTTCGCCGTGTGGCTGTACGGGACGCTCATGCTCTCCGATCGGATCCCAGGATACATCATCATGCTCCTCGGTGGAGTGATCGGGGCAGGCATGATCATCATCCACTCGAAGGCGGGCGTGGTCAGCAAGTCCGGCGGCTTCTTCTTCGTCTGGACGTTGTTCGCGCTCAGCACCACGGGATGGTTCACGGCGATTCTGGCAGCTCGCGGCATCTGGACGACGGTTCGCTCTCGCCGCACGCGTAAGGCCATCCCCGTGGCGTAGTAAACCTCCCAAAAGCATCACGACCGGGACGTCGTCGTCGGGCGGTTATGCGGACGCGCATGTAACGCGGCCACAACCAAGGGGTAGCCCCCTTCCGCTGAGAACCGCATCCCCGTTTACGTTGAGCGGTGGCCCGTCCGCCTTCGGGGCGTCGGCCCTCCAACAGCTCGAGGTCTGCTTTTGCTAGCTCCGCCCGCACTCTCGGTCGGAGCTGTCTTTTTTCCTGGACACCCTTCGAGGCGACATGAGGCGCTCGTGGTTCACAATCCTGTGCCGCGATACTCCAATCGGGAAGGTCCCTCTCCCTTGGCGTGAACTCGCGGCCGGTCGACTCCGGCGTTATCCCGCGTACGGAGAACTGGAAGCGTCGGTCCGCGCCGCCTCGGACGCACTGCTGCAGTTCGGCCTGTACGCGGCAGTTATGCCTATCCCTGCGCATGAAGTGCGCGGATGGCCACGCAACGCCCTCGCGACCGCGGCGGCTCTACCGTTGACACTCCACGACTATCGCGGTATTTCCGTACCAACTCGTTACATGAACCTCTTCGAGACGCCAGGCGATCACGAGGTGGTAGTGCTCGTGCGCTTCACCGAGACGATGGCGATGGTGCCAGCCAAGCTTCCGCCGCGGCAACGGTTCGGTGGCGATTCTGCCGGAGCCGCATAACGGTGTTGTTGATTCGGTCAACGTGCCTACCTACCAGATGCCGTGACGGACTCCACCGGCCATATGACTTTCCGGCGTTTTGTATCTTGCACAGGAGCCCCCCGCACTAGCCTGGCACAATGAACGATTTCACCGGCGTCGCCGGCCATCCTGGCGCGGCTTACTTTCATGCGTTATGCAGCCACCGCCGCCGGATCACTTTGAATCTCTTGCGCCACTTGAACCGTGCCACCTTGCGATCACCCTCCACTTCTCGAGACCGCGCGCCTGGTGCTTCGACCGATTGAACTCAGTGACGCCGCAGACGTGTTCGCCTATGCCGCAGACCCAGACGTTCTTCGCTACACGACAGCTGTTCCGCCGTCACGCGTCGAAGAGACCGAGTCCTGGCTCCGCAGTGTGTTGGTGGATTCCCAAACGCTGATGTGGGCGATTCGGTTGAGAACTTCTCCCACCGTGATCGGTGCGATCGAGCTCGGGATGCTTTCTGCAGCTAAGGCATCGGTGCATTATGCACTGGCGCGGAATCATTGGGGCCGCGGCCTCGCGACCGAGGTCGTCATGGAAGTTTCGAACTGGGCGTTTGAAGCGCTTCCCGACTTACAGCAGATCGCCACGTCGGTGGCGGAGGCGAACCGTAGTTCGGTACGCGTGCTAGACAAGTGTGGTTATGAACGATTTGCGGTAGCGCAGGAGAACTGGTCAAAGGAGCCGCACCCGGTGCCCTGTCTCCACTTCCGATTGACTCGCGAGATGAACCGGATTCGCTCAACGTAGCGCTTCAGTTTTCCTGACATGGGGATGGAAATGGGAACAGGACTGGGAAACGGGGAATCTTGCCCTTAAGGCGTCAGGCGGCGATGCCTCGCCCTTCTCGCCTATACGGCCGGGAGCGCTGGCGGCGTATTGCTCGCCACGGCTGCGCGAGAGCGGCCCCGACCGGTTCCCGTCCTCCTCGGCACCGCAGTGGGCGCGTTGCCCTTGCTTGGACTTGCCACGTGGCAGGGCGATCACCCGCTCGCAGGGGCGGCCATCCTACTCGGGCTCACCACCTCACTCCTCGGTGCCACGGGGCAGCGATGGTAAAGCAGACTCCGCGGGCACTCAACGCTTGGCCTCGTGCCGCCTGACCCTTGTCGAAGCTACGGGGAAGCCTATCAGCATAACCCGTCTCAAACGTTAGGCTTGGTGGGGAATGGGAGCTTATGCCAGAGGGGTCGGAATCGAAAATCGGCTGGAAACCGATATAGGACGTTTCCCGTTTCCCATTTCCTTTTTCCCGCTTTTCCGGTAAGGCAGCGGACGCATGAAACCACTATCACGACTTGCTGGCACACTGAGTCTGGTGCTTCTCACGGCAATCGCCGTTGTGTGGGCTGGCTGGAAGCTCAGCAGCTCCCGCAGATACCAGATGTTCGGAGATCTCGTTACGCGCGTGGAGACGGCCGATTCCGTCGTTGCCCTTACATTCGACGATGGACCCATTCCGCGCTACACCGATTCGGTTCTCAAAGTCCTGGCGGACTCGAACGTTAGGGCCACGTTCTTCACCGTGGGCGCCTCGCTCCGGGAACAGCCAGACATCGCGGCTCGAATCGAGCGGGCTGGTCACGAGCTCGGGAACCACTCGTATTCGCATCGGCGCCTGGTACTGAAATCGCCTGGCTATGTTCGCCGCGAAATCCAGCAAACGGACAGCCTCATTCGCTCCGCCGGCTACCGCGGGACGATACACTTCCGGCCGCCTTACGGCAAACGGTTGGTGATCCTGCCGTGGATCCTGTCACGTGACGACCGACCGATAGTTCTTGCGGATCTGGAACCGGATTCGCATCCCGGGAATGCGAGGGACGCGGCGCGCATGGTGGAGTATGTCAAAAGGAACGTTCGCCCGGGGTCGATCATCCTGTTGCACGTGGAGGTCCCGAGCCGAGTGGCCGGAAGAGAAGCGTTGCCGAGCATCATTGGCACGCTGCACTCAGCCGGGTATCGGTTCGTCACCGTGTCGGAACTGTTGCGCCGAGGTCCGCACTCCTGAGCAACAAAGCGCCTCCGTGGACTCCTCAGCGCGGCAGTGTTGCGGCCTGGCGAAGAGCAACGCGTATGGGAATACGAGACTGCTACCCCTCGGCGCCGGCGCACTCGGAAACGGTGAGCGCCGAGTCGGATTTCGCCGTCGCGCGCGCGACGCGCGACGCAAACACCTCGGCCTCGGCAGCTCCGCCGCGCCAAGCGCGCAGGCG